>CAZVDU010000031.1:23556-30373 GCA_964625615.1 uncultured Pseudoalteromonadaceae bacterium
GATTCATTTAAGATAACACTCGCCGTACCAATGCTCTCATCACCCTCTTCTGGAGTCCGAATTTGATCACTTCCGTACGCTTCGTTAAACAATCTCCCCGCGAGAGGGGTAACTTCGTATGCTTCGAAAAATCCGTAACCCATATGATGGTAATTGAGTAAGATTTGCGGATTTTCTCCCGTCACATGCTCTCCATCCAATAACGTAAAGTTGTTATTATTCTCGTTGTCTTGGGTAGGTGATTCAGAGGAATAAACTACGGAATCAATCTCTGGCAATTTAAGGAGTTCATTACGCAGTCGCTCCGCACTATCTCCTGCGCTACCCACATTGAGTACTAACTTATCTTCACTGACATAACCAACATCAACAGATTGCGCATACAAAGTCTGCCCATAAATAACCGCCGTACACACAACTAACGCGATAGAGGCAGTAAATTGAACAACAACTAAGACTGACCTCAAGTTTGAAGAACTCCCAGATTCAGACCCCTTGCTTGAACGTAACAGGTGTCCAGGCATAAACCGAGATAGGAATAAAGCAGGATAAGTGCCCGCACCTAACCCGATAAATAAGCCGATACCAAGCAATATAAAAATCAGTTTAATATCTGTGAATAAATGGAGTTCGAGTTGCTTACCTAACGCTTGATTGTAAATCGGTAGAGCCAGTTCGACTAACATCAACGCCAAAACAAGTGAAATAAAGACTAACCCAATAGCTTCACCTAAAAACTGCACAGCAACTTGAGATCGACTAGCACCAAGTACTTTGCGCATAGCCACTTCTCTAGAACGATGATTAACTCGAGCAGTAGATAAGTTCATGAAGTTAATGCAAGCAATAAGGAGAATAAGAGCCGCAACAGTCGTAAAGGTGATAATAAGCGTTTTATCACCCATAGGTGTTATATCACCCAAATTACCCGCATCTCTTTTAGCTTGTAGGTGCAAATCTTCTAAGCCCATCAATTTATGCTTTACACGATCACTCACTTTCGAATCACCGGAAACGCCAGCCACACTTTGTGCAAACATCTCACCTAAAGGGCTCTCATTGTCTACCCAATAGGTTAAACGTTGCTGGAATTGATCTATTGTGACACCTGCGCGCATTTTGAAATACGTATAGACGTTAACGCTTGTCCAGGTATTTAGTCCTCTATTATTTTCGACAATGCTTGGATCGAGATAAACAATCATATCCAAGTCCAGATGTGTGGCATCGGGTAGGTTCTTAATGACACCCGTTACAGGGACAGGGCTGGGTTCAGGACCGACACAACATACCGTCATGATTTCACCCACAACATCCGTTTTGCCAAAGTACTTAATAGCAATTTCTTCTGAAATAATTAAATCGTAAGGCTTATTAAATGAGCTTTCTTTACTGCCGTGAACAAAGGGCAGTTCGAAGATATTGAAAAAACTACCATCAGCCAAGGTGATAGTTTCGGCCAAAGCCCCTTCACCTTTACGCACCGTCATACCAAAGCGAATAAGCCGTACACCATCTTCTACCTCTCCCGATGCATAATCTCGTACAGCCTCCATCATATTACCGGCAGAGCGAACAGTTAAAAACGGCGTGTTACCGGGAACATAATAAGCTGAATGCATCCGTACAATACGGTCACTGTCAGGTAGCCATTGATCAAAGCCAGACTCGTTGCGTACGAACAACATAATCAAAATGCAGCTCATAAGGCCGAGTGCTAAACCTAAAATATTAATGACTGAAAACATGCCGTTTTTGATGATGTTACGCCATGCAGTCACAAGGTAGTTTTTAAACATAATGATTGCCTCTCTATAGCAAATTAAGCGGCACGCACAGCTTCTGTGACGACACGACCATCGAACAAATTAATGGTGCGATTAGCAAAATCTGCATGTGCAGGACTGTGCGTAACCATCACTATGGTTGAGCCTCGCTCATTGAGTGTGCGCAACATCTCCATAACCTCTTGCCCATGTGCGCTATCTAAATTACCAGTCGGCTCATCTGCGAGTATTAGCCCTTGATTGCCAACAACAGCACGTGCGACTGCCACACGTTGCTGTTGTCCACCCGATAACTGACTCGGCATATGTTTAGCACGATGTGCTATACCGACTAAATCCATCACTTCCAGCACTTTAGATTCACGCTCTTTGGAAGGTATGCCATGATAAAGCAGCGCAAGCTCAATGTTTTCTTCGACCGTCAACTCTTCAATCAGGTTGAAGTTCTGGAAGATAAAGCCAATGTTATGTTTACGTATTGCCGACAACTGCTTTTCTGAATAGCCCGCAATTTGTTCTTGGTTGAAAAAGAACTCACCGGCACTAGGCGAATCAAGCATGCCGATAATATTCAGCAGAGTCGATTTGCCACAGCCCGACGGCCCCATAATGGCCACGAATTCACCAGTAGCTATCTCAATATTGACGTTATCAAGCGCAACTGTCTCAACTTCATCTGTACGGTAAACTCTCGATAGGTTATGTAGTTTTAACATGTGTTTTTCCTTCTTAAATATTTTGACATTGGTTCTGTTCAGATCATCTTATGCGCGTTATTCAAGCTTTAGCGTATTCATCTCTTGATAGCTGGTGTAAGGACTAGTCACCACTCTCTCGTTTTCTTCAAGCCCTTCAATCACTTCAATAAATTGGTTATTACGTCGACCAAGCCTTACTTCACGCCTGATAGCCTGCTGACCGTCTTGTGCAACCACAAATACCCAGTTGCCACCTGTGTCTTGGTAAAACGCGCCATTCGGAATAAGTAGCGCTTCGCTGGCATCTCCTAACGTTAATTTCGTTTGGATAGTCTGCCCACGGCGAATATCGTCGGGTTGTTCACCAACAAATTTAAAATCAACTTCGAATTGTCCGTTCTGAACTTGCGGATAAACTTTAGACACTACCAACTGATAGTCTTGGTAGATGGCTTGTTGACCAATATCGACACGACTGACATAAAACTCGTCAATGAATGCCGTTAGCTTGTAATCATTGGGCGTGTCTATTTGCCCTAATCGTTCACCCTGGCTAATACTCTGCCCGACCTCAACATTAAAGCCAGACAGCTTCCCGTTAACTGGCGCTTTTACATTCATGTTGTCCAGGTTTTGCCTCGATATTTCTAGATTTCCCTCTAATCTTTTTGCCGTATCTCTCAAGAAAACCAACTGCTCTTGTTGCATACGTGTATCGGATTGCTGGCTTTCTAACGTAAGTTCGTGCCTATTTTGATACCACTCAAGCGTGTCTTTCGTATCTTCAAACGCTGACTGGCTCACAGCGCCTGTTTTTATTAACTCACGTTCGCGTTCAATTTGACGACTCAGTAGCTTTGTTTGGTAGTTAATCTCGACCAAGTCTCTTTTATGTTGCAACCTATTTTGTTCAAGGCTCAGCTCAATTGTACGCATGTTATTAAGTTGCTCAGCGACTCTCGCTTCATTACCTAAAACACTCAGCTGCAACGACGCATTAGATAATTCGACAATGAGTGTCCCCGCAGACAAAGCAGAACCATCTTCAACATGAACCTTCTCCACTCTGCCACCTTCAATGGCATCCAGATAAACGGTTTTAGCTGGGGTGACACGACCACGGACAGGAATAAAATCTTCAAACACGCCCTTACTCACTGTCGATACGGTAATGCGCTCACTGTTCACACTGAGCGATTTTCCCGACGTTGTGCTCATTAATTGATAAACGACAACAGCAACGACCATTAACCCACTAAAAGCCAAACTCCATGTCTTAATGGGGCTCTTCTGTGATTCAACTTTACGATCCATCCTAGCGCCTGATACTGCTCCACCATTGTTATGTGAAGGCGTATTTGGGTTATCTGTCGCTAGCCTAGGCTGTACATTATTACTTTGTTTCAATCGAATGCCCCATCTATCTGTGTGCTACTTAAGGATTAACAATCAATTACCGTTCCAACAATAAGCTATTGAATTATATAAATTTTAATTTAAGGCATTTTTTTCATCATTCGAAAGTGTACGAATATGAACAAAAAAGTGTACGATAGTGAACACTTAAGAATTAAAAGCTAGATATAGGTAATATGAGTGAGATTAAGGGAAGTATCCTCATTGTGGATGACGATCAAGATATTCTGACGGCAGGTCGACTTTTATTGAATCGTCATGTTAGCGAAGTAAAAACATGCGCCGATCCCAACACTATTCCCCAGCTATTAACCGAACATCAATTCGATGCCGTGATGCTGGATATGAATTTTAGCCCCGGGGAAAGTTCAGGTAGCCAAGGATATCGTTGGCTAAAAACTATTATTGAACTATCACCTCAAACTGTTGTTGTTATGATTACCGCACACGGCGGAATAGATGTTGCGGTAGAAGCTATGAAGTTAGGCGCAACTGATTTCGTTGCTAAGCCCTGGCAGAATGAAAAGCTCGTCGCGACATTAAAAGCAGCGGTGTTATTGAGCCAATCTCGACACGAGGCCACACAACTTCGCCACACGAACCAAATCCTGACCAAAGACAACAACAATAGCCATTACCAACCCTTATTGACCTGCTCAGCCGCCATGGAAAATATCAACTCCCTCATTGCGAGAACAGCACCTACCGATGCCAGTGTGTTGATTCTCGGTGAAAATGGTACAGGTAAAGAATTAGTGGCCAGAGAATTGCACCGGCAAAGTAATCGAGCTAATCAAGTATTTATGTCGGTTGATCTAGGGGCTATGTCAGAAACATTATTCGAGAGCGAGCTTTTTGGTCATAAGAAAGGGGCATTCACAGGTGCCAATGAGGAAAGAATGGGGCGATTACAAGCCGCTGATGGTGGCACACTCTTTTTAGATGAAATAGGTAACCTACCTTTGCATATGCAAGCTAAACTTTTAACGGTGTTAGAGAAGAGAACAGTAACACCACTGGGAACCAATAAAGCGATTCCCTTTGACGTTAGAGTCGTGGCTGCGACAAATGTATCGAGGCGAACACTGACCGACGAGTCTCATTTTAGACAAGACTTACTGTTTCGACTAAACACAGTTGAACTAGAGCTACCACCATTGCGCGAACGAGTCGAAGATATCGAGATTATCGTTAAACACTACGTCAATCATTACAGTAAGAAGTATGCGAAACCCGAGAAAAGCATTGCTGACGAAGCATTAAAAAGCATAAAAAGATATCCATGGCCCGGCAATGTAAGAGCCTTAAGACATGCTACTGAACGCGCTATTATATTGAGCCAATCAAATGAATTATACAGTTCAGATTTTCAGCTTACGCCGGCCCAGCCAGCTTTACCTAGTTCAACGGTTAGCAATGAATCGATACCGCAGGCAAGTGAGGTTATTACTGATACTGGCCAGCAATCATCACAAGAATTGAACTTGGACAAGGTAGAAAGATCAACCATTGAAACAGCATTAAAGCAGCATCGTTACAACATCAGTCACACTGCCAAAGCACTCGGTTTAACACGCGCCGCGCTCTACAGAAGGATGGAAAAACATGGGCTTTAAGAAATTCTCTTTTCTGATTGCGGCTCGAACCATACTGGTCATTCTTAACTTGGTTGCTTTAACTTGGTTCATCACATCGCCGGGCTACCATACAACGACATTTGTTTTCGCCACTTTATTGATTTTTCAATGTATATCACTCACTCGCTTTGTCGAAAAGACTAACGCAGAGCTGACGCGCTTTTTGGATGCTGCTCGATATGCAGATTACTCTCAGCGTTTTGAGTTGAAGCCTCTAGGTGCAGGGTTTGGCGATCTCAGTAACGCTTTTACAGATATACTCAAACGGTTTCAACATACTAGCTCTCAACAAGAAGAAGAAAAAAAGCACTTTAAAGCCATCGTAGAACATGTGCCCGTTCCATTAATTAGCTTGAATAGTAATGGTAATCTCTCTTTATTGAATCATGCTTCCAGAAAGTTGTTTGGCGTTAATCACGTCACTAAATGGCAGGATCTCATTGCATTTGGAGAAGAATTCGCGCAACGCGTATCATCGATTCAAGCTGGAGAAAGACATCTCGTCCATTTCGATATTGATGGTATGGAACATCAACTAGCCATATCTGCAACGCAAATCCGATTACCTCACTCGCATGAGATACTGATCAGTATGCAAGATATTCAAAGTGAGTTAGACAGTGCTCAATTACAAGCGTGGCAAGATCTTGTGAAAGTACTCACTCATGAAATAATGAATAGCATTACTCCAGTAGCATCTTTGGCGAAGACAGCCGTTGATTTAGTCGAAGACAGCAAAACAAAAGCTCAGCATTATCCACCGATACTAGCAGACCTTACTGATATTGAAGATGCGGTGCAAACGGTAGCACGCAGAAGCGATGGTTTAATTCAATTTGTTAGCAGTTATCGTAAACTAACTCGGCTTCCTGAACCCAACAAGGCGCCTATCTCAGTGGCTAAATTACTACAGCAAAGCAGTTTATTGGCAACGCAAGTTTGGAAATCAAAAGGCATCGAACTCACCTCACACGTTCAGCCCAGCGAACTAGAGGTGCATGTAGATACCGATATGGTTGAACAACTCTTAATTAACCTACTACAAAATGCCGAACATGCGGTCGAAAGTAAGCCATCACCGCAAGTCGTTATCAATGCCTTTTTAAATCCAAGAGGACATGTCGTTATTCAAATCAGTGACAACGGTAAGGGTATATCCGACGATATCAGTCAGAAAATGTTTGTTCCTTTTTACACCACAAAACCCAGCGGTTCAGGCGTTGGGCTGGCGCTTGCGAGACAGATCATGATCGCTCATGGCGGCACGATAAAATATGCA
>CAZVDU010000032.1:0-7263 GCA_964625615.1 uncultured Pseudoalteromonadaceae bacterium
AGTTAGCTTTGGCTTATCGCTTTGTGCATTCACAGCAAATGCTGATGAAAGCACCCCCCTTGATGAAAACATCGAAAGAATAACCGTTGTTGCGAACCGTGTAGCAACGCCTCTTGATCAGATTGCCGCTAGTGTCAGCATTTTGGACGAAGATGAAATTGATGCTTTAGGTTTTATCAGTCTAGCCGATGTGTTGCGCACACAGCCCGGTATCGGCGTGTCTAACTCTGGCGGAGCAGGTAAGAATACGACATTACGTATTCGGGGTGAAGAAGGCTTCAGAACACAATTATATATAGATGGCGTTGAGCTATCAGATCCAACAGCACCGCAAGTTACACCAATATTCGACGATATCCTTACCAGTCAGGTTAGCCGCGTTGAGATATTACGCGGAACACAAGGTCTGTCTTATGGTGCTGACGCCGGAGGTGTTATCAATGTCACAACAAACACAACTGACGACGCTTTCATTGCTGGCGCTAACGCCGAGTTTGGGCGCTTTGATAGCCGACTATTCAGTGCTGATATCGGTGCGAGCAATGATCTTGGTAACATCTATATTGCTGTTAATGATTTTAGCACCAATGGCTTCAACTCATCCTCTAACGATGCTAGCGGTGAAGAAGATGGTTATGACAATACGACAATACATATTAAAGGTGGCCTTCGTATCAGCGCAAACTTAGACGCTCAACTCGTCATTCGCGATGTCTCTGGAGATACCGAGTTTGATGCGTGCTTCGATAATGCGACCTTTGCGCCAACCGATGATTGTGCAAGCGACAATGAAAATACCACCACTCGTTTATCACTCAACTATGCCGCAGGTAGCTCTTCGCATAGCTTAGGTATTGCCAATACCGATGTCGAAAGGCAGTTTTTTAGTAATGGAGAAGCTGGTTTTGCGGCCGAGGGCAGTGTACAAAGACTCGATTACGTAGGAACAACTCAACTGAAACAACACCAACTGATTTACGGTGTTGATATTGAAAATGAAGAGAATGACGTCGACGGCATACAACGATTCCAACGAGGAGCATTTTTCGACTATCAAGTTCAAGCGACTAACGAACTTAGCTTAACGGCGGGCCTTCGTTACGACGACAACGAAACGTTCGGATCATTCACTAGTGTACGTTTAGGTGGCGTATATTTATATCAATTATCCAGTTCTCAACAATTAAAGTACAAAGCAACTTACGGAACGGGTTTTAGAGCACCTAGTTTATTCGAGCAAGCGTTTAATGATGGCCCGTTTGCCTTTGGTGAAGCTGCTGGTCTAGCGCTTAACGAAGAGCAAAGCGAAGGCTTTGATATAGGTGTTGAGTACTCAGATGATTCCGGCTTAAGTGCAGGCATCGTTTATTTTGATCAAAATATCGAAGATGAGATTCTTTTTGATGGTGCTCAGTTCCAAGGCTTTTTGCAAGCACCTGGCGAGACAGAATCTAACGGTTTCGAATTAGATGTAGAACAGCGCTTTAAGAACGGCTTGCGTTTAAGGGCAAACTATACCTATAACGATACTGAAACCAGTGATGGTCAAGATCGCATAAGACGACCAAAACACATCGCCAATGCAGTCGCCATTTACCCAATAACAAATAAACTACAAATCAGCGGCAATGCACGGTTGTCTAAAGATGCCGTAGATATTGGTAATGTGGCGTTGAGTAACTACGTTATATTCGGATTAAATGCGTCATATCAGGTAACGGATAACTTCTCGTTTCGATTGCGTGCTGAGAACCTGTTTGACCGAGAATATACAGAAGTTATTGGTTTTAATACCAGCGGCAGCGCATTCTATCTAGGTATTAGTGCTAGGCTATAGATACCAGAAGATTCAGGTCAGATTCACTTCTGACCTATAATACTATCAGATGTAAACAATAGTTCAGTGAGGTCAGAATACGATGTTCCATGTAAAACAGCAGAATTTTAGTGCTGTTTTACCTAGGTATATCGGATTTTTCAATGAGCTATGATAGTCTTCAACCCATTATATTTTTAACGACTTAAAGTGATATGAAAAAAATTATTGGTCTTGTTTTTATTTCCCTCATCTTATCGTTCAATACGATGGCTCAAGAACTTTGGAAAGAAGGTGTTCATTATAATATCGTTTCTAAAGAAGCGACGGAGAAAAAAGAAGTTATTGAGTTTTTCTCGTTCTGGTGTCCACATTGCTATAACTTCGAGCCAATCGTTGATCAATTAAAGAAAGATCTTCCAAGTGACGTTGAATTTAAAAAGGTCCACGTTAATTTTATGCGCTCGGCTAGCAGAGACACCCAAGATGATGCAACACGCGCTCTATTAGTCGGCCGCCTACTAAAGAAAGAAGCTGAAATTGTTAGCGCAATCTTCAATTATTATCATGTCCAACGTAATCCAATTACCGGCCTTGAAGATCTAAAAAGTATGCTCGTCACCAGTGGTGTTAGTGTAGAAGAATTCGAAAAGCAAGCTCAAGGCTTTAGCATTAACAGCTTACTTAACCGTAACAATGGTTTAATTACCAAGTACCAACGTCACCTGACTGGTGTACCTAACTTTATTGTCAATGGTAAATATCAGGCTATATTTACAAGAGATATGAAGCCAGATGATATGATCGCATTGCTTGTTTGGCTATCAGAACAAAAATAAGTGAAGCAAAATTTATCTTAAGAGGTCAAAATACTTCTTCATCAACTAGGCTGCTTTTGCGGCCTTTTTTGTTTAATACCCAACAATCTTATTGTTTAATCAACAAATGGTGGTAACATTATCTACCAAGCTTATTTGATCACTTTCTTGAAATTAGGTGCAGTGATGAAGGAAGTTTGCCACTAACTTACAATTATATTTTACTTTTTTATGTAAATTGTAAGTTAAGAATGTCATCTAGTGGATAAAGCTGTTAGCATGCAGACTGTGTGAATCTTGTCGATGATTTGTAATAGTTTACGAAATCTGCATACTTACTCCGTGAGAACGCTATATTTCTTCTTGATAATGAGACATTATAGGCACATTGAAAATTCTACGTCGAAGTGGTGAGTTCGACAGTAGAGGTTTATTTAAGTTCACCGAAAAATCTATAAAGAAGGTCATATGAACAAAGGTACGGTTAAGTGGTTTAACGCAGACAAAGGTTTCGGATTTATTACACCAGAAGACGGTGGTAAAGATCTGTTTGTTCACCACTCTGAAATCAAAAATGGTGGCGGCTACGCAACCTTAAACGACGGTCAAGCGGTAGAGTTTGAAGTTGGTCAAGGCCAAAAAGGTCCTTGCGCTAACAACGTTATCCCTCAGTAATAATTACTGAAAAGATTTCTCGAATGGGGCATGTTATCTAATAACATGCCCCATTTTTCGTTTTAGCAACCCTATACTCAATTCTTAAATCTTTCCAAACGCCTTCGACACAAAAAGAAACTCTGCGATATTGTTTCTAGCTATGTCTATAGCTTGCCGCTTCTAAACCAAGTGTTTATAGTCACATTCGGATAAGCTGACATTTAGGAAAAAATCATGCACCTCAAGATTGCTGCATTATGTCTCAGCGGTTTTGTTTTAGGCTGTACGCCTCAAAAGCAAGAACCGGCCAGCGAGACAAGTGCCTTAGCCGACAAGCTCGCTGATCAGTCGAGTACTGTTGAGAGCCCAGTTAACTTTAACGTACCAGTCCACTACAGTACTTTAGACAATGGCCTAAAAGTAGTGATTTCACCTGACGACACGTCCCCAATTGCAGCGGTCGGTGTCTACTACAATATCGGTTTCCGTATAGAACCAAGAGATCGCACTGGTTTTGCCCATCTCTTTGAACACATGATGTTTCAAGGTTCTGAAAACTTGGGTAAAGGAGAGTTCATTAGTCTCATTCAGAATAATGGCGGTGTTTTAAACGGCTCTACACGCTTTGACTACACCAATTACTTCGAGATCGTACCTGCACACAAAGTTGAAACCATGCTTTGGGCAGAAGCTGATCGCATGAAAGGGTTAGCTATCACACAAGAAAACCTGACTAATCAGCAAGGTGTTGTTAAAAACGAAGTTAAGGTCAACGTACTCAACCAACCCTATGGCGGATTTCCTTGGTTAGATATGCCGCAATATGCATTCGATAATTGGTATAACGCACATAACTTTTATGGTGATTTAGAAGATTTAGATGCGGCAACCTTAGAAGATGTTCAGTCGTTCTTTACTCAATATTACTCACCAAACAATGCGGTACTTGTGGTCGTTGGCGATATTGACGTTGCCGAAACACAAGCACAGGTAGAGAAATACTTCGCCAAATTACCAGCAGCTGAAACCAAACCAATTCCTGATTTGACTGAGCTCAGACAAGAGAAAGAAAGGCGTTTCAACAAATACGATAAGTTAGCACCTAAGCCAGCAATGGCATTTGCTTATAAAATGCCTCCTAAAAATACACCCGAATACTATGCCATGGGCATTATTGATCAGCTACTCGTGCAAGGCTCCGACAGCTTACTGCATCAAGAGATGGTCAAGAACAAGCAGATAACGGGTAGTATCGGTGGAGGGATCAACTACCTCTTAGGTAATATGTTTAATTACAATGGACCCATGCTTTGGATGAGTTCATTCACTCACGATGGTGACAAAAGCGACCAGGAAATTATATCTGCGTTGGATGGTGTCATTTCTCAACTAACCGAAATACCAATACCACAGGAATCTATTGATCGTGCTGTTGTAAAATTACGCTCATCGCTATTTGATGTTGTCGATAACTTTTATGGTGTCGGTAAAGTTGATTTATTGGCAAGTTTTGCACTGTTTGACAACGCTCCTGAACGGATTAATGACTTGGAAACACAATTTAAACAAGTCACACCAGAGTTAATCAAAGCAACTGTCCAAGAGTATTTGCGTCCAACTAACCGCACAATACTCACATTGACACCGGGTGAAGACCCTAACTCAGATAGCGAGCAAGGAGAATAGCCATGAAAAAGTGGATAATAATATTAGTCACCGGTTTATCTCTTAGCTTGGGAATCGCAGCGAAAGAAACACCGCCAACAGGCGCTACACCGAAAGATTTTAAACTTACGCAAACCGACAGCGTTATCTTAGATAACGGACTTAAAATTACCTTTGTTCCTTATGGAAAAACACCTAAAGTGACTCTGCGCCTTATCACCAAGACGGGTAGTTATGACGATAATGGTAAAGATGGTATTGCAGACGTTTCGTACGAATTACTGACAGAGGGTACAGCAAACCGCACAGCGCTAGAGATAGCACAACAAGCAGCAGATATGGGTGGTGAAGTCACGACCTTATCTGGTTCAAATACAAGTTATATTCAGATGGATGTATTAAGTGAGTTTGTTGTTGATGCTGCTGAGCTGATGGCCGATATTGCCATTAATACCAAACTCAATCAGGACGACTTGGATCGGGTAAAAACAAATATGGCGCGTACCCTCCAGGTTCAAAAGTCACAAGCACAAGGAATCGCTACTGAAGCTTTATTTCAGACAATTTACGATGGACATCCTTATGCATCGGTCTTTGCTGATGAAGAAACGTTAGCAACAATTACTGTTGAAGACGTAAAGAATCACTTAACGACAAACTTAGTTGCCAAACGCAGTGAGTTGTTTATATCGGGTAAGTTTGACATAGATAATGCCAAAGCTATGGTCGGTAAAGCTTTCTCAAGTATGGCTCAAGGCGCTCCTAGAGATGTTTTAGCGCCGGATCATAAAGGCAAAGGAAGTTTTGTTTTCATCCCGAGAGAAAATGCTCCTCAGTCAACAATACGTTTAGGCTTACCTATTGTTGGCCCTGATCACAAAGATTATATTGGCCTCCAGTTAATGAATAACTTATTAGGAGGCTCATTTTCAAGCCGTATTACAGCCAATATCCGCGAAGACAAAGGTTATACCTATAGCCCGAATAGCGCAGTTAGCACTCGTGTAAATTCTTCCCTTTGGTTTCAAAGTGCAGATGTTACAGCTGAGTCCACAGCGGCTTCTTTTGTCGAGATTATTAAAGAAATCAAGCGACTTCAAGCAGAGCCACCAACTGCTGAAGAACTTGAAGGGTTCAAAAATTACGTAGCTGGTATCTACGTTCTGCAAAACTCTTCAAGAACAGCAATTATCAACCAACTATGGTTTCTTGAGAGTCATGGACTCCCTCTATCAAGGCTTGAGACTTATGTTCAAAAAGTTAACGCTATTACACCTGCCGAAATATCTCGACTAACCAAGGAATATCTCAACGTAGAGAGTATGACAATGGTCGTGGTTGGTGATGAGGCCTCAGTCATGCCACAACTTAACGGCGAAGCCATGTTAGAAAGCTGGTTAAAACAATAAAAGCGTTTGGATTAGGAAGCGGGCTTCTTAGCCCGCTTATGAATTCAATCCTATATATTGAACTCATTTATGGCAGCCCAACTTGTCATACCACTGCTTCGCAATGAAATAAATACTTTAACGGTCTAGTGTGATTCTTACACTATAGCGGAACGTCAATATGCGCCCCATTTTTATTACTTTAATACTTCTTTTGGGGAGCTTTACATTCTCCACATCAGCTCAAGAGGAATCATTAACCACAGGCTTCAACCATATTGGCCTAACGGTGAATAAGCTTGATCTCTCAACTCGCTTTTTCGTCGAAGCGCTAGGGTGGAAACAAGTTGGCGGCGACCCCAACTACCCAGCTAAGTTTGTCAGCGATGGCAATATGTTCGTTACACTGTGGCAAGCAACAGATCCCAAAACGGCCGTCAAATTTAGCCGTAAGAACAATGTAGGCTTACATCACTTAGCCATTACAGTTGCAAATTTCGAGGCATTGGACACTCTCTATGAACGTGCTAAAGCATTCGAAGGCGTCGAGATCGAATTTTCACCAGAGCTTGCCTATGGTGGTCCAGGTAAACACATGATGATTAGAGAACCTAGTGGTAATAGATTAGAGTTTACTTATCGTCCACCCAGAAAGTAGTCAGGAATATTATTGATCCGAGTTATCTATAAACACTCGGGTCAGCTGCAAACGTCTTGCTTTTTAAGATGTCTGTTATACGGCACAGATCTTAAAAAAATGGGTATAACTTTTCATGACATATGCTTCAATTCCATACGTTAATTGATTGACAAATATTCATATTAGAGGATATTTGTTTGGAGCTTATTAAACTTTAGTCTATAGAAATTGTTCATTTTACGCTCAATTCGTTATCGAGATTGTTTATCTGTAATGTTG
>CAZVDU010000032.1:7363-20212 GCA_964625615.1 uncultured Pseudoalteromonadaceae bacterium
AGTTCGTATACAAGATATCAATAACGCATTGAAATAGTTTTTTCAATTTTCAGTTATTTTTAATGAATGGATGGAACCTCATTCACATGCAAACAATACTTGTCGTCAATGTCAGTAATGACTGCCTAAATGATATAACACGACTATTTAGACGTGACGTTTCTCTATTGTCTGCAGATACGGAGGAACAGGCGCTTAAACAAGCGATTGATGCAGATGTCGACCTCATTCTAGCAGGAGATAACACAGGGACCATCGACGCCCTCGCCTTTTGTAAAAGGGTTAAACAAAACCAAGTTACACGTAACATTCCTTTTATTGCAATGCCTAAAGAAACCAATAATCACGACGAAGAGAAAATCCTGGCGCTTGGAGCAATTGACTACTTTTCATCATCAACACCAATGGGGATTGTCTTCTACCGCTTGACAAATCATCTCAATGGCGTCAGAAAATTCAAAGAACTTGAGCTAATTGCCTGTACTGATGGACTGACCGGGCTGGCGAATAAAATGCAATTTACCACTGTGTTCAATAAAGAGTGGCATGCGGCTATTCGAGGCGGCTATTCGTTAGCAGCAATTATGATCGATATCGACGAATTCAAACTATACAACGACGAATTCGGCCATATTGAAGGAGACGAATGCTTAAAGAAAATCGCAAGAGAAGTTAACGAAGCTAGGCGACGAGAGAGTGACATCGCTTCACGATTTGGCGGTGAAGAGTTTGTTCTGCTTCTTCCTTTCATCAACTTACAAGGTGCCCATCGTGTTGCTGACATGCTCCTGAGAGGTATTCGCGCTCTCGAAATACCTCATGCCCAAAGCGCTTCACACCCTATAGTCACAGTTAGTGCAGGCGTCGCTACGTGTAAACCTACTCATAATGATAACCAACTAACACCTGATGCATTTTTAGAACAAGCGGACGCCAACTTATATGAGGCAAAAAAAAGAGGGCGGGACCAATATGTCTAAAGCTAACCGACTAAATAAGTTCCTGTCCCCAACGCAATATGCTCGTTATCTTGGTTGTGCAATTCCATACGGCATACAGCTACCTTATTGCCCTTTCTAAGAACTTCTGCTGTCGCGATAAACAGGGAGCCTCGACCTGGTCGCAAATAATCAACCCGCATATCAATAGTCCCCATTTTAGCTAAACGCTGCTCAAATTCCTTAGGGCCAATAGGCACTAAATCTTTAACCGCTTGCAAAATAGCGACAAGGCCACCGACGGTATCTAGAACAGCTGCGGTTACTCCTCCATGCAAGATCGTTTGGTGAGGATTTCCCATAAGCTCATCTTTCCAGGGTAGCCTGAGTTCAATCTTATCCTCCGTCACCCAATGTGCTTCAAACCCCAGGAATTTGTTAAATGGCAGCTGTTCATTGAATACATGTGTCACGTAGTCAGAAAGGGTTTTCGCATCCATAACAGTTGATTCAGTCATAATGAGTTGGTACATGTTCTTACTAAATATCACTTTATTTTCTCATATAGCCGAATCAAAAGAGACAACTTTGATCGAAAACCTTAGAATAAGCACACATTCACCGTCTTATTGTTGTTGTTCTACTTTTGTCTACCGCTCTTGCCGAAACTTCATATCAAACACCTGAAGAGGTGCTACAAACCGCGTTTGGTTACTCAGAATTTAGAGCTGGGCAAAAGCAAGTCATAGATGCCGCAATTTCGAATAAAGATACTCTGGTTCTCATGCCGACGGGAGGTGGCAAGTCACTTTGTTATCAGATCCCAGCGCTGACCAAACCAGGCGTGTGTTTGGTTGTTTCACCTTTGATATCTCTCATGCAAGATCAAGTAGATGCATTGCTCGCCAATGGCGTTAATGCCGCTTGTTTTACTTCTTCACTCGAACCGCAAGAACTTGTCGATACATACAGCAAAATGCACAACGGCCATTATCAGGTTATTTATGTCGCTCCTGAACGTCTTATGCATCCTGATTTCATTGAGCGACTGCAAAATATTCAGTTAAACTTAATTGCCGTAGATGAGGTGCATTGTGTTTCTAGTTGGGGGCATGATTTTCGACCAGATTATCGTCAACTAGGCCAGCTTAAACGATTCTTTCCTAATACGCCTATGATGGGATTGACGGCCACTGCTGATTTAGCAACACGAAACGACATACTACATCAGCTCAACCTCAATGAACCTGAGGTTTATCAAGGCAGCTTTGACCGCCCTAATATTCGATACAATATCATTCAAAAGTACAAAGCCTTTGAACAACTTTGTGATTACCTGAAAACACAAGAAGGTAGCGGCATTGTTTACTGCGGAAGCCGCGCTAAAGTTGATGAACTGGTCAGTAAGTTGCGTGAGAAGGGCTACAATTGCGGAGCCTACCATGCAGGCCATGATATTGACTCAAGAAACCGAGTCCAGCGCGGGTTTATACAAGACAACATAGATATAGTGGTTGCCACTGTAGCCTTTGGGATGGGTATTAACAAACCCAATGTACGTTATGTTGTTCATCATGATTTACCTCGCAGCATAGAGGCTTATTATCAAGAAACAGGCCGAGCAGGGCGGGATGGTTTGCCAGCAGAAGCGCTTTTACTGTTTAATGAAAAAGATACGGCCCGTGTTCAGCGCTGGATAGCTATGAATGACAACCCAGCGCGTCAGGAAGTAGAATTGCAAAAATTTGCGGCAATGCAAGCCTTTGCAGAATCACAAACCTGTCGCAGACAAGTGCTGCTCAACTACTTTGCTGAATACAATGCAAATACCTGTGGCAACTGCGATATTTGCCTCGATCCTCCAAAGAAATTTGATGGGTCTTTAGCAGCGCAGAAACTGCTTTCTTGCATCTACCGAGTGCAACAAAAAGAAGGTATACAGTACATCGTTGATCTACTGCGTGGTAAACAGTTAAAACGTATAATTGACAACGAACATCATAGGTTGACGACTTTCGGCATTGGCAAAAATGAAGCTGATGCATACTGGCACAATGTTATTAATCAACTTATCCATCAAGGCCTCATCCGCATAGATATCACGCAGAATGCTATTTTGAAACTCACCGAAGCTGCAAGGGCTGTATTAAAGGGCGAGCAAACGATCACACTCGCAGTCCCAAGGTTAAGTGTCAAAAGGAAAAAAGAAAACGTATTGGGGTCTCGGCATTACGACAAAGCATTATTTGCTAAACTTAAGCATTTGCGTAAGAAAATTGCTGAAGAAAGCGAAGTACCACCTTTTGTGGTTTTCAGTGACGCTACCTTGGTCGATATGTCAGAGAAACTGCCGCAAACATCGAGAGAATTGCTCGACATCAACGGCGTTGGCGCAACAAAATTAGAACGCTACGGTCAACAGTTTCTAGATGCTATAGGCGAACACTTAGAATAAGGTGTTAACATTACCCATATGCGTATTCACCACCTTTCTCTAATGCTCGTTGATAAGCAGGCCTTTCGTGAACACGCTTAACAAAAGCAACGATGTTCGGATAATCCTTAGCCCCGCCTGTTGCGACAACCGCTTCCAATGGAAAGCTCATTTGAATATCTGCACCTGTCATATGCTCACCAGCAAACCAAGTTTTATCCGCTAAGTACTCGTTAATATAAGCTAGATTGCGTCCGATATTAGGGCTGACAAAATTTGCCAATACCTTATTGGCAATACCATTCGCAATCCCTCTCGCGAAAAAGGGCTTAGGGCTAGATTTTATACGCTCCATAACCAAACGCATGACCATAGGTGGCATCAAAGTCCCCTCAGAAAAATGCATCCAGTAAGTATACTGACTCTCATCTTCGGGATTGTTAGGCGGTAGCAAGCTATCAGCGGCATAAGTTTTAGCTAAATACTCAATTATAGCGCCTGACTCAGGAATAGTGATTTCCTTATCCACCAACACAGGGGCTTTGCCTAAAGCATGTACAGCCTTCAAACTGTTTGGCGCCAGGTTAGTCTCGGGGTCACGTTGATGCTTAACAATTTCGTACCCAACGCCGATCTCTTCAAGCATCCATAAAATACGTTGAGAGCGAGAGTTGTTCAGGTGATGTACTACTATCATGAGGTTGGTTCCATTATTTTTGTTTTTATACAGGTAAATCGAGGCATACGATCATTCAATCAGTGTTTTAGTTACTTCGTCTTGAACCCAATGCCACAGGTCATCACTTAAATCAGCAATACCAGCGTTCTTCTTCAACACTTGTTCAATACTAACGCCATGGCTAATCCAGCTCTGACCTTTGTTGTGGATATTTTGCAACACAGGGAGCAACCTATCGACCGCTTTAGCAAAACGAGCGTCCGCAGTCTCAGCTTTTTCAAACTCTACCCATGTTCGTAACAATGACTCGCCGGTATCATCAGGTAATAAACCAAAAATACGTTTCGCAGCAATAAGCTCATTCTCAAAATCGTCATGATTAGCATCGTAAGCAAATTTATCACCGGTATCGATCTCTACCACATCATGCAATAACAACATGGCAACGATATTACCAGAATCTACTTTTTCTTTGGCATAAGGCACCAGTGCTAACGCTGTTAATGCTATTTGCCAACTATGCTCAGCGCTATTTTCAAAACGATCAAGCCCTAAAGGCTTAGTTCGCCTCAAAACGCCTTTTAACTTTTCAAGTTCTAACGAAAAAGCGATAACTGCTTGCAGATCTTTATTCACTCATTAATCTCGATATGTAGTGATGAAAACTTATTCTTATTTCTTCAGGCAGCGATACAAGCCGACAGCGGTTCAAATCTATGCTATCAATTACCGTCATGCCAACGATGTTTTGTAAACCGTGGGCATTATCGTTCAGCAATATGACAGGTATACTACTCAGCGTACTCATACCCATCTGAATACACGTTTGATGCACGACAAGAAGTCCAAACTGTATAGTCGACAAAGCCATCAGCTGTTCTTGAGAGTGGCACAAGGTTATGTGCCATCCTCCTGTCACCGTCAACACTAATTTTAATTCAACAGCTTGTTTTGTCGGCGGAGCCAAAAGTACGACTCTTCGCAGAGGCATAGCCTGGCTCATCAGTTAATTGCTATTTGCCTGAAGGGTTTAAGCTTGAGAAATACGCAGCCAAGTTTGCAATATCATCATCCGATAAATTTGCTGCCATTTGCGTCATGATAGGGTTTTTACGGCCTCCATCTCTATAAGCTTTTATCGACGCTACAAGGTATTGTTCTTTTTGACCTGCTAAATTTGGGTAGGACGGAATAAGTGATACGCCATTGTTGCCATGACATGCAGCACAAGCAACAGAGCTAGATTTACCCGCATCGATATCACCAGCGGCATTTGCATGGTTCAATGCACTCAAAGCAAGAACACTACTCAATAAAGCTATTCTGCGAAAAAACAAAGTCATTATATTACATTCCTTCAAAACGATTAGTTTACAATACCTCTGAGCCAATTCCACTAACACTTGGAATTTTGACGTTATCTTTTACGGTCAAATCATGAACCAAGATCAAAACAAGTATACACACACCTATGCGAAACAACTCATAGACCTGTGCTCTTTGGTTAAAATATCACCACTCAAAAATATGACGTTAGTGAGCCTTAATCAGCCTTTACTCGAACAACTTGGGTTAGATCCTGATTGGTTTGATGCAGACACCTTGATTAGCGACTTTGCTAACCCTAATAGCCATTGGAACTCTTTATCTGTCGCACAAAAATATGGAGGACATCAATTTGGCAGTTGGAATCCTGATTTAGGTGATGGCCGAGGCCTCTTATTAGGTGAGGTGAATGACAATAATGGAAAACACTGGGATTTACACTTAAAAGGTGCTGGTCCGACACCGTACTCTCGCTCTGCCGATGGTCGTGCTGTTCTGCGTTCTACCATTCGTGAATACCTCGCCAGTGAAGCGCTTCATCATTTAGGCATTCCTACGTCTAGAGCACTTTGCCTATTGACGAGTAAAGAACCTATCTACCGCGAGCAGGTTGAGACTGGCGCTATGCTCATTAGAGCTTGCCAAAGCCATATCCGTTTTGGCCACTTTGAGTATTACTATCACACCAAGCAACATGATCGCCTAGAACGTCTATTCAACTACTGTTTTGAACATCACTTCACCGAAGAAGCGCGTGCCGACAACAAACATTTAGCTATGCTAGAAAGCATTGTGCTTTCAACAGCTAACCTTATTGCACAATGGCAAGCTTATGGCTTCAATCATGGCGTGATGAATACAGACAATATGTCAATACACGGGATCACATTCGATTATGGGCCTTATGCATTTTTAGACGACTTTAACCCCGAATTTATCTGCAATCATTCCGATCACACAGGTCGATATGCATTTGATCAACAACCTGGTATTGCTCTATGGAATCTCAATGCATTAGCTCATGCTTTTATTCCCTATGTCAGTGTTGAGCAATTACAAACCTGTTTGGCTCGCTATGAACCGCAATTACAACAAGCCTATGCTCAAAAAATGCGCCTCAAAATGGGATTACTGGAAGAATATGATGACGACGATACATTACTGGGTGAATGGCTGATCCTGTTACAAACAGAAAAACTAGACTACAGTTTGAGTATGCGCCAGCTATCACAGATTGAAGATAACCCCTCCGTTATCAGTGATTTCATCGTTGATCGACCAAGATTCGACAAGTTCTATCTCAATTACCAACAAAGGCTTCAACAAGAAAAAGCATCGCCTATAGTGCGTAAAACGACAATGAATCAACATAATCCAAAGTTCATTTTGCGCAATTACCTGGCACAATCTGTCATTGAAAAAGCGGAATCAGGTGACTTTACCGAATTTAACACATTACTCGACGTGTTAAGAACGCCTTACGCCGAAAACAAACAGGCTGAACATTTCGCAGCACAACCCCCTAGTTGGGGTAAACATCTAGAAATATCTTGTAGTAGCTAGAGCAAAACCAACAGCCGTGCATTTTGGAAGGTGATGGGTATAATCGAATTGCTTTTATATCGCTATATTAAAAAGCTCAAACATGAAAAAGTGTTTATACTCATTGCTATATGTTAGTTTTATTGACGTTTTTTTGCTGACATGTTTGTCGGCAATGGCAAAAGGTAACCCTAGGATGTTAAGCCTTTTTTATTGAAGCAATGACGCAACCTTATAATGACACAGCGTGGTATTTATTTGACGTATTTAGGGCGTATTGTGCTCAAGTGCTTTTGGCTTATGTTGTTGCTTGCTGTTTGCGAAACATCTGCAGCAGGCAATTTTGTTGTCGATGAGTCATTCGAATACAAACATGTAAGGCAGATTCTTCAAATCATTAGAACTGAAGAAGGTAGCCAATTGTCAGACGTCAGAAGGCGAAAAGACTGGACGTCAGATCTTGATATAAAACCCCTAGAAGATAACCAAGCCTTATGGGGCAAACTGCATGTCAGATATCAAAACACCCAGAGTCAGCAGTATTCTTTAGTCATTTCCAACCCCAATTTAGATATTGTCGATATCTACATATTGGACGATATGGGCAGAATCCGCAGCTCGTTCAATGTTGGCGCGACTCGACCATTTAGCAACCGCCCAACACAACATCGTTCGTTTGCCATCCCGATGGAGTTGATACCTGGTGACAATCTCGATATTTACATACGTATAAAAGATGACGGCCCTATGGTATTCGCCCTTGAATATTGGCAACTCGCGCACTTTTCAGGGTCCGAAAACATTAATCTAATCATTATTGGGCTGGTCAGTGGAGGGTTACTCGCAGCCTTTTTATACTTCCTTGCAACATACACTATCTTACGCAGTCCGATCCGGTTTTGGTTTTCTGTATCAACACTTTGCTTCGCGCTGCTATTCTTAAATATTGAAGGTATTATCGGACAGATCAGTGGGCTCAGCACTTATATCTCATTGATAACCACGTTGAGTATCAGCTTAGCCACATTTACCTCGGCTAAAGTCGCCTATATTATCCTGCAAGGTGTTCCTTACATTTGGCGAACACTCTCTTATTCTTGTGCCGCTTTGATTGCTGTTTTAGCTTTTGTCTTAGACAGTTACTGGCAGATTGTTGCAACGTCTGTCCTTTGTGCAATGAATATCAGCTTACAGTTATTCTTATCTATTTCTTATCGTAATCAGCACGACAGTTTACCTAACAGGCTCTACGTTATTGGTTGGATGATCATAGCGCTGACTGCTTTAACTTCCATAACGTTCTATCTGAATGGTATCTCTCTCAGCATGCCATTTAGCTTGATTTACATTGTTTTAATGTTGATTGGTATCATGATAATCGCGGTCGCCATTGAGGTGCACGAAGAAATCATCACGCGCTTTAGACAACAAACACAAGGCGATCTTATCAATGATTTACGCCAGTTCTACGATATGTTCAAAAACTCTGCAGAAGGCCTTTATAGCGCCTCTATGACAGGCGAATTGATCACCACTAATCCAGCTATGTGTAAACTCTTCGGCTATGAAAGCGAAGAAGAAATGCTGGCATTAGTTAAAAACACGAGAGATCAGTATGCTACGCCGGAAGATAGGGATATTTTAGTTGGTCGACTTCTAGACAATGAAACGACATCAGGTATTGAAGTTAAACTCAAAAGAAAGGACGGTAGCGTATTCTGGGGGTCAGTATCTGCACACATTCGTGAAGAAAACGACCGCAAGCTTCTCTATGGTTCAATCAACGATATCACCGAGCGTAAACAGTCGGATATTAATATGGAGTATATGGCTACCCATGACTCGTTAACCGGTGTTTATAACAGGCGCGAGTTTGAGAAGCGATTACGTAAAGCGCTTGATCAAGCTAAACGCGCTAATACCGCACTCACGTTGCTCTATATGGATTTAGATCAATTCAAGATTGTTAATGATAGTTGTGGGCATAAAGCCGGGGACATTTTAATAAAGCAGTTGTCCCAGCAACTAAATCAGGTCATTTCTGAGAAAGGTATTCTTGCCCGACTAGGCGGCGATGAGTTTGGTGTATTACTTGAAGATGATTATGCTGACACCGCTTTTCTAACAGCCAATAAGCTACTAAATACGGTCAAAGAATTCCGTTTTATTTGGGACAACCGCATTTTCTCTATTGGGATAAGTATTGGACTTGTTCCTTACAATGAAACTGTAGTGACGACAGAACAATTACTGAGCATGGCAGATGCTGCGTGCTACACCGCGAAAGAGCAAGGTAGAAACCAAGTTCACACCTATTCAAATGACAATGAACACATTAAGCGTTATGAAAGCGAGCTGGCATGGGTTAATCACATCAACAATGCACTAGAGGAAAGCAGGTTTGAGCTTTTCTATCAGCACTATATCCCGCTGAAAACAATCGCTACAGGGCATCGCTACGAAATATTATTGCGCATGCGCAATTTAGACAATGAAATTGTGCCGCCAGCAGCTTTCTTGCCTGCCGCAGAACGTTATGATTTAACAGCAAAGATTGATAAATGGGTCATTGATAATACCTTCAATTGGTTCTCTTCTAACAGGGAACATCTTGATAGGCTTGAGCGCTGCAATATTAATTTGAGTGCGCACTCTTTAGCTGACGAAGAACTCAAGCTCTTTGTACTCAATGCCTTTGAAAAATATAAAGTACCTTATAAAAAGATATGCTTTGAAATCACCGAGAGTATGGCAATTGTCAAAATGCAGGAAACACTCGAATTTATTAACACCTTTCAGCAGTTGGGTTGTTTATTCGCGCTGGATGATTTTGGCAGCGGTTTCTCTTCATATGGTTATCTGAAAAACTTCCCAGTTGATTTCGTCAAAATAGACGGTGGGTTTGTAAAAGATTTGCTCACTGATCCTATAGATTTAGCTATGGTTACATCTATTAATGATATTGCTAAAGCTATGGGAATAGGCTCTGTAGCTGAGTTTGTAGAATCTAAAGATATTATGGCTGAGCTTGGGAAAATTGGCGTTGATTACGCACAAGGATATGGCATAGCCAAACCACACCCTTTAGCAGACTTCATGCCTTATGGCGATACAGTCTAACAGATCTGTTGTTACCCTATTGCATCTACGTCTTTTCTGGCTATAGTGTGCGTCCAAATCTTTCTGGTCAATGTTAAAGTCGGTCACTCATCAAAGGCATACAAAAACATACCAGGAAAATGAAAGCAGTTTAAGGTAACAATGAAAGATTTAGATACTCAATTCGACTACATTAGCACGGCTAATTTACCCACAAGACATGGTAAGTTTACCATTCATGGCTTTGTTGAAACTGCATCTAATCAAGAACATGTTGCTTTATCTTACGGTCAATGGTCTGGGGACGATACAGTACTCATTCGTGTCCACTCAGAATGCTTAACGGGCGACGCGCTATTCAGTACACGATGTGATTGTGGCTTCCAATTAGAGAAAGCGATGAAAAATATCGTTGAAAAAGGTAAGGGTGTTTTGCTGTATTTACGCCAAGAAGGGCGAGGTATCGGTTTGCTGAATAAGATCCGAGCTTATAATTTACAAGACACCGGCTTGGATACTGTAGAAGCCAATGAACACTTGGGTTTCGATGCTGACCTTAGAGATTACACCATCTGTAAATACATGCTCAATAAGCTTAATGTCAAAAAAGTATCTTTGATGACCAACAACCCTAAGAAGATTGCAGCACTTGAAACCATGGGCATCAATGTTGTAGAGAGGCTCGCTATAGATCACGGCGTTACCGATGACAACAAAGGTTATATATTGACGAAAACAGAAAAGATGGGACATGACTTTGATCCCCACCTTTTGAAGTAGCCTCCTATACAGAGACCAGTTCAAACCTTGCTAAAGCCTTCATTTTAGGTTCAGTCACCATTAAGCCTATTCGCGTAGTATCTATATTCCATTAACAGGAATAAGTGAAGGTGGCTTTATGGTAACAAGATTAAAAGCGTCACTTGTACTTAGCGCCTGTTTATCATCTTTCCTATTGATAAGCAGCCCCTCTGTACTCGCCCAAGAAGAAGAAGCGGTCGAAGGCACCTTTGTTGCAATAGAACAGGCTGAAGTAGAGCAAATACTCGCGCCTATTGCACTTTATCCCGACATTTTGCTATCTCAAATTCTGTCAGCAACAGCCTATCCTCTTGATATTATTCAAGCAGCTCAATGGCGAGAAGAAAACAGTGACCTTAGCCCTGAAGAAGCACTAAGCCAAGCCGAATCAAAAGATTGGCCTGAAAGTGTTCAAGCATTACTCCCCTTTAATGATCTGTTGCAGGATTTGAGCGAGGACCTATATTGGCTTGAGAGCCTTGGCGACGCTTACGAGTCAGATCCTGAAGCAGTGTTGACTGGTGTTCAGGCATTGAGAAAGGTAGCACAGGAGCAAGGCTCATTACCTGACACCGATCACGCTCAGGTTATTGAAGAAGAGGGCGAAATAAGCATTGCTTCAGCTGATCCTGATGTTATTTATGTTCCTTACTATGATACGCGTATTGTCTATGGTCGTTGGCGACATGCCAACAACCCATATTATTGGAAAAGACCTGCACATTATCGTTCAAGAGGTCGGTTTCACTGGAGCCCTCGTTATTACGTGAGGAACAAGGTCGCAAGGCATTACGGCCACGGAAAGCGCCATTACGGCACACGCAAGTTCCGTAGCTACTATTCAGGACATTCACACCACGGAAAGAAAGTCAGACGTTCATACAGTGGCAATCGACACTTCTCGCAAGGACACTTTTCACGAACGTCATACAAAAAAGGATATAATCGAGGCTATAAAAGAGGGTACGGCAAAAAGCGTTATTCCAAACGCTACCGTCATGGATACAAAAAGCGTTATAACTCCTACAAGAGGCGAGGATACAAAGGAAAGCGTCGCGGTTATAAGAAAAGATACAAGCGGTACAGAAGGCGTGGTCGGTACTAAATAACCTGAGCTCAGGATAAATAAACTATTCCCCAAAGGCTTATCTCAGATAAGCCTTTTTCACACGTAAAGGAAGAAGATCATTAAGGAGGAGTAATAGAACCGACGACTGGGCCATCATCAGGCTGATTTGGTACTGGCTTCTCAGCTTTCTCTTCTTGCTCGCGCCATTTCTCTAATTCAGCTAAACGCTTGATAAGTTGATTATTAGTATTATCTGTCGCTACCAACATCGATCGTAAGTTAGTAATGGTTTGTTCGCTTTCACCGCCTCTTTCAGCAACAGCGGCAAGCGACGTTGACAACTGTTGAGTTCTCTCTTGGTGCAATGACAATTGCTCTTGAAGCACACCAATAGTTGTTGACGCCAAACCCAATTCAGATTCAACAACAGAAAACTGCTTGCTTAGATCACCCGACTGATTATCAACTTTTTGCGTTAATGTCTTGATATCCGCCTGATTACGACGCCAAGCAGATGCCCACAGTTTATCCATCTGTTCCCAAAGCTGATCAGCTTTCTCTGTCAATTCAGTGACACGAACTTGCAACGCTGCTGCTGACTGTCCCATTTCTTCATCACTGGCGAGTAGTCGATTTTCAAGTTCGACAATTCGCTGCTGTGCATCAGCAAACTGCATTTTCTGGGCTTCATTCTGCATATAAAGCCAACCTGAAGCACCACTAGCGCCAAGTGCGAGTAGTAAAGCTAACACAACTGTAAAGGATGAACCGCTTGAGCTACTTTTTTCATCACTTGATGTTGCCTGCGTAGACGTTTTGCCTTTAGGCACGCTCCCTGCAGCTTGATGAAAAGACACCCTATCTTCTTTTTCTAATACAATCTTAGGTAGGTCATCATCATACGGGTCAGCTGGCATACTTCCTCACAACACAATACTTACAGGGGGAATCTATCTTAGAT
>CAZVDU010000032.1:20312-30245 GCA_964625615.1 uncultured Pseudoalteromonadaceae bacterium
GATGGCACTGCCTTTTTTAGTGTAACCATCATATTCCAAGCGCTTTCCCCAGACATTTCGTAGGGTTCGAAGTTGGACGTTCTAGAGTACATTAAATTTACGGATTCCGTTAAGCTCGATTCTGGCATATATGCCATGCTCCAATCACTGAACTCCCTGATACTAATTTCTTTATAATCCAGCATCGTAATTTGCTCATGACGTTTGTCATTCAATATTTTATGATAAGTCATGTTAATATTTTTTCTTGAACCTTCTAGGCACTGCAAAAAATACTTACGATGAAAACAAAGCATGCCTGTTATGCTCATTTTCTTGTTATTTTCTCGAGCTTGATAAAGGATCTCTTCAATATCTTTTGAACTAAAAGAATCAGTGATCGTACTTGCATAAACTAATCTCATTAAAAACATTATTTAACCCAAAAAAATCAACCTATAAAGATATTAGTCCATCATAACGGTATTACAAGCCAGCAGAAAAACAGCCTCAACAAAAAACAAATGGTAACTTATAGACCCATCAACTAAGATACTCTGAGGCAAACAAACAATCTTCTTTCCTGATATTTTATGCTGGATTTATCCGTCTACTTTATATAATGTTTTGGGCCTGTTGAAAGCATTTTTTGTAATTAAGCAATATGGAAACAACAACGAAGTCATCATTATCACTCAATCTCAGGATCTTGATTGGCATCGCATCATTACCTTCTCTAATTCTTGCAGCTATGTTAGTAATGACGATTTATTATGGTGATTACAAAAATATCAGCGCCTTTGAACTTGTGTACTCTTGTGTCGGATTTTTTGGACTCTATATAGCCTTGAGCGGCAAAAAGCCGTTTTAGGAACTCAGTATATAGACAAAAATAGAAGGCTTGGGTGGTAAACCTGATCGCAACATTCATACTGAGTCCCGTCCTTAGGTGATCTACTATTAGGAACTGTTATTTAAATGAGTAATGGCAATTTGCATTACTCATTAGCATTGATTCATTAAACGCGATCGCTTCTTCTTTTACCTTTTTTACCTTTACGCTTTTTGAGTTTCTGCGCTTTTTGGCGCTGCTCTTCAGTCATTAGATTAAACATCTGGCTCCTAGTTTCCAACATCAACAATTGCCCTTGATGAAAGTCATCAGCATATTGGGCGTGAAGCGCTTGCCAAGCATCTACAGAGAATTCATCAGCAGTAATAATAGCAAACTCAGCTTGTTTAAAAGCTCGGCGTTTTTCTCTCAAGGCCTGAGAGTTGGCAAATGCTTGTTCGCGGATTTGCGTTGCCTGGCTTATCTGTTCATCCGTAAAATCTAAACGTTCAAAGAACCTTAATTGGCGCTCTTCATTAAATTCTCTCGGCTCTTTTTCAGCTCTAGCATCAACGCGGTCTTGCCATTTCTGCTGTTGTTCTGCCGTGAGTAACACCCAGATTTGGTGCTGCGTTTCAGCTCGATCCTGAGCCAACTGCATTTTAACGTCTGCGTTAGCGGCTATTGCACTCTCGGCTGCTTGTTGATCAAACTCAGGCTGCTGCACGATACTTTTGACGTCTTGTCTCGCTAACTTCATATCTTCTTTATATAGCTTGGCTTCTTGCCTAGTTTCACGGATGATTTGCTTAACGTCTTGGCGTTGTTCTACTGTTAAATCTAAACCACGCAACAGTCGTTTTATTTGTTGGCCTTGGTGTTTAAAGCCTATTTCTTGTGCCTGTAAACCAGCACTTAATGTCGCTAAACCTATACAACTTGCGATCAATGTCTTTGTGAAGATTGATTTAAATAAAGTCATTTTGTTCTCCTTGGTGGTAATACCAAATGGTATGAACAGAGTATATCCAGCACTATGTAAAGTAGCGCAAAGGCAATGTAAAGGTTGTGTAAAATTGACGTCAGCGATATCAATTGAGTAATAAAACGGTAGGATATACGCAACGTATTCAGATATTCGTTAAGAATTAACACTCTCTTAAGAGACTAAATGTTATGCAGCCAAAATCCCTACTCATTATTGACGACGACAAAGAGCTAGCAAGGCTACTTGACGAGTATCTATCACCTCAAGGGTTTGTGGTAGATATGGCGCATGATGGGCTCGAAGGTTTGAAGATGGCGACAAGCAGTAAAGCATATGACCTAATATTACTGGATGTAATGTTGCCAGAGCTAGATGGGTTTGAAGTACTAAAAAAGCTGAGACTCACACATTTAACTCCCATACTAATGCTCACTGCAAAAGGCGACGACTTCGATCGTATTTTCGGCCTGGAACTGGGTGCGGATGATTACTTGCCTAAACCCTTTAATCACAGAGAATTGTCAGCCAGAGTTAAAGCACTCGTTAGGCGAGCCGATTACCTCCAACAATCATTGAATATACAACCTCTCACCATCGGCTATCTCAGCCTTAATCCAGCTAACCAAACGGTCCATTATAAAGAGCAAGAACTAGCATTAACGGCTACTGAGTTTGCGTTACTCAAGTTATTCATGCAGAACATCGCTGTTGTTGTAAGTAAAGAGCTGATTAGCGAACAGGTATTAGGAAGAAGATTAGCCGCATTTGATCGCAGTATCGATATGCATGTCAGTAACTTGCGACGCAAATTAAACGAGCACTGTGGAGAAGATCTAATAAAAACTGTTCGTGGTGCTGGCTACCTGTTTAAGGCCATAGAAAATATATGACCTTTTCTAAACTAAACCCTTTCAACTCTTTGTTTGGTCGACTCTTTATATGGTTTTGGCTAACCTTAGTCATTATCTTTGCAGCCAGCTTCTTTTTAGGAAGGGAAGTACAAAGTGAAAGACAACTAACGGTTGTCCCTGAACGTCATAAAAATGATATTACTAAAATAGTTCGCTTGCTCGAATCATCAGCACAAGCATCGCCTCAAAACCTCTCCAACAACGAAATAAAGAAGCGTTTAAGAAAAATCGGGAGTCGCCACAATTCACCGTCGTTACTCATCGATAAAAGTAATAGTGCAATCATATATGGATTTAGGAGATCCAGACGTATTCCTGAAGATCGTTTTCTGGAGCTTAAAGATGAATCAAGTGCTTATGGTTTTAAAATTGGTGACTTAGTCTTTTTTGGTCCGACAACCACCACATTAAACAGCCGGTCATATGCGTTATTTGTCGGTAAGCCGTTAACGCCGAGCTTAATGCGTCGACTTTACCGCCGCAATCCAGCTCTCATGATACCTTTTGCGATATTAATTAGCGGCCTACTCTGTTTTTGGTTGTCTTGGACACTCGTCAAGCCACTGAGGCAACTGCAAGCGAGTACACGAAAAATGGCCGCAGGAGATTTGAGTGTATCCGTTGGCTCTGCGGCTGAACGCGCAGATGAAATTGGCAAATTAAGTCGTGACTTCAATTATATGTCTTCGCAGGTTAATGCTCTCGTTGAAGGACAAAAACGGCTTCTCGGCGATATCTCGCATGAGCTACGTTCTCCCTTAGCCCGTTTACAGCTTGCTATAGGTATTGCACAACAAAGCAAAGAAAATACGTTAGAAACAGGTGACGAACACCTAGCGCGCATAGAAAAAGAAGCGCACTTGATTGAGCAAATGATCAGTGACGTCCTCAAGTTATCGCGCGCACAATCTGCTAGTGCGTTGATCAATAAACAAGATGTTGACCTATTACCTTTAATTCAAAGGTGTGCCGATGATGCAAAATTCGAAGCTAACGCCACAGGTAAAAAAGTGATGTTTGATGACACTCAATCAATCACGTTAAAAGCAGATCCAACCATGTTATCTAGCGCCGTTGAAAACCTTGTTCGAAATGCCATTAAGTACGCGCAGTCTGAGGTGCATATGACATTAAGCCAAATTGACGGCAATATTGAGATTTCAGTAATAGATGATGGGCCAGGTATTGCTGAGGCAGAACTATCCGCCATCTTTAAACCATTCTATCGTTTGTCGGAATCAAGAGCACGAGAGTCTGGCGGTGTTGGACTTGGCTTAGCTATAGCTCAACAAGTTATTTTAGCTCACGATGGCCACATCGACGCGAAAAATAATGTAGACACAACAGGTTTAACCGTTACCATCAGACTACCAACATCTTTCAACGCTTAACGTCGGTCCAATGCCTTCATTTAACCTTTCATCAGAAGACAATCTAGCACAACGCTACGCTAGCGATATCCAAACATTCTGGCAGGCCAAAGTCACACAAGGACAGTTTACAGCTAACGATGGCATCAAAATAGCCTATGCATCGGCGATAAACCCTAATGCTTATCAAACTATCGTTATTTGCACTGGGCGTATAGAGGGATTGGTAAAATACAAAGAAGTTGTTTTTGACCTCTATAATAATGGTTATTCGGTATTTATCCATGATCATCGGGGGCAAGGGTTTTCAGACAGACTGTTATCGAACCCACATAAAGGTTATGTAGATAGCTTCGACGACTACGTAAACGACTTTCGGCACTTTATGCGCTCACATGTTTTGCCACATACCGATCAAAAGGGTTACCAAAAACCACACTTACTGTGTCATTCAATGGGAGGAGCAATAGGAACTTTATATTTGCTCGAATATGCCACTGACTTTGACAAAGTTGCTTTATCAGCACCAATGTTCGGGATTGCTGCACCAATCCCCAGCTTTATCTCACGATTGATTATCACTTTAGGCGCAACTTTAAATAAGCTGTTTAAATCCGAGCCTTGGTACTTTCTTGGTTTGGGTGACTACTCTCCAGTAGAGTTTGAAAAAAACGCATTAACACAGAGTATGATCCGCTACGATCTGTTTAGAAAAGAGTACGAAGGATCGCCTTCAGCACAACTTGGTGGGCCAACCTTTCATTGGCTACAACAAGCTGTTATCGCTATGAATAAAATAGAATGTAACGCCCACAACATTCTACATGATTGCCTCGTCCTACAAGCTGGGAAAGACAATGTAGTCGATAACAGGCAACAACAAACAGTTGTAGAACATATGTCCCAAGCTAAACTCATCGTTATCAATGATGCAAAACACGAGTTATTATTGGAATCTGACCAATTTAGACTACCAAGTATGGAATCTATACTTAGTCACTTCAGCAATAGCTAAATGGAAGTCCTATTAACCCTGCAATAATTCGCTTACAAGCCTGTCCTTGTCTTTTACAGGTAAAACGGTGCGCTAAATCATTTTTTGGTGAATACTCCGTCATCTAAAAAGAATAAAAGGCGAGTGTTATGTACAAGTTACTTAGTATTTTAGTTATTGCGCTGGGATTGAGTGCGTGTGGGTCAGAAACATCCTCCCCAGCAACAAACCACTCAAATACATCAAATTATCATGACAATACAGGCCGAGATGATGTCTTAGGTGGTGGTGTTAAACTCATCCCAATCAACACCGAAAAAGGCACTTTTAACGTTTGGACCAAACGCACAGGCAATAACCCAACTATTAAAGTGCTGTTGTTGCATGGAGGTCCTGGGTTTACTCATGAGTATTTGGAAGCCGCTGACAGCTTTTTTCCGGGCGCAGAGATTGAATATTACTACTATGACCAACTGGGTTCTTATTACAGTGATCAGCCCAATGATCCAGACTTGGTGAACTTACCCAGATTCATAGAAGAAGTTGAGCAAGTGCGTATAGCGCTTGGCTTGAACAGCGACAACTTCTACCTATACGGCCAATCTTGGGGTGGGATATTAGCGATGGAATATGCGCTGAAATACCAACAGAACCTCAAAGGCCTTATCATCTCGAATATGATGGCCAGCATACCGGCATACAACGAATATGCCGAGAAAGCATTCTTTGCCAAAATGGACCCAAATGTTTTAGCAAAATTAAAGGCCTATGAAGCAGCAGGACAATTTGATAATGAAGAATACCAATCACTCCTTATGGAACATCATTATGTTTATCACGTATTACGTTTACCGCCTGAGCAATGGCCAGATGCGGTAAACCGAGCATTTAAGCATATGAATCCGAATATTTATATCCCTATGCAAGGTCCTAGTGAGTTAGGCGCTAGCGGTAAGCTTTTAGAATGGGATCGTACAGCTGACTTACATAAGATTACCGTACCAACCTTGGTCATTGGGGCACAGCACGACACGATGGATCCAGAACATAAGCGTTGGATGGCGAAAGAAGTTCAACAAGGTCGATATTTACATTGTCCTGAAGGAAGCCACATGGCGATGTACGATGATCAAGAAACTTACTTTGAAGGCCTCATAGATTTTATTAGGGACGTTGATAAGGGCCAATTTTAATTTATTAGGTAAAACGTCAAGCCAGAGATTCAGCTCTCTAGTTTGACGTTAAGTCAGTGGCACCAGCTTAATTTCAAGCAGCTGAGGCCAGTTCTTACCCGTTACAAATAGTCTGTCACCTTCTGCATCATAAGCTATGCCATTAAGTACATTCTCTGCAGAACGCCCTGTTGCACTGGGCGGTAATAAACCTTTCATGTCAACTAAGCCAACCACATTTCCCGATTTAGGTTCAATCTTTGCTATCCAATCTGTTTGCCAAATATTGGCATATATTTCACCATTTACCCATTCAAGCTCGTTCAAATTACGAATAGGTTCTCCCTTATAGGTAACGGTAATACGGCGTTGTTCTTTAAACGTTTTCGGATCGAAGAAGCGAATCGTAGAGGTTCCATCAGACATAATTAAGTGTTGGCCATTTTGCGTAATTCCCCAGCCTTCACCTTCATAACTAAAACGCCCGACTTCTTTAAAGCTCTGTTTGTCGAACACCAAAGCTGTTCGAGACTTCCATGTAATATTAATTAGCGTATCTTGCCAGTTAACCAAGCCCTCACCGAAGTACTTACTTGCTATGGCAGTGCTTTGTTTAACCTCACCACTGCCTAACTCAACTTTACGCACCGTAGATTGCCCATAACGGCCCGTACTCTCATAAAGAGCGCCGTCAATAAACAAAAGTCCTTGTGTAAAAGCTTGCTTATCATGCGGGTATTGATTGATCACTTCATACCCATAGCGTTTAACGTCTTGTGCATTGACATTGAGTGCTACAACCGTCAATAGGATACTGATACTAAAATTTAACCTGTTCAACTAATTGATCCTGTTGCCATCTACCAAAAAACTTCAACCTCATGCGGTGTAGCTTATACTAATGAAATTACTGTGCAAAATTGAACACGAAATATCAACAGGCCTACCCCTATACCTTATAGTTGCTTCATATATTCTAGTAGTTGCCACCTCTCCTCATCATTCAATGCTGGTAGCGTCTGTCCACTAGGCTGAGGCGTTTTTCCAGCAGCATATTCATGACCACTATTTAAGTTACTAAGCCTATTTGCCAAAAACCTTGTACCTTTATTGTCACACTGAGTATCCACTTCATTATTATCAGCATCTCTATCAACAATGATACCAACTTTCTCTATATCTATTTCTCGGCGCCCTACACAAAACAGCTCTGATCTTTTATCAGCAGGTAATAGAAGATCGTATAATGTTGGAACCGAACCATTGTGTAAATAAGGAGCTGTTGCCCATATACCATTTAAGGGACGTGCTTTGTATGACAACAGCGAGTTAAAAGGGTTCGCTGTGGTATCTGGTATATAGTTTCCCTGCTTTATACTAGGTTTAATTTTGTTTTCAAAAAAAGAGGCACCAAGTGTATATAACCAATCTAACCAGCGTCGAACAATCCATTTATCTGCATCAGGGGTAGCGACAGATGCTTTGGTCGTGGCGGTTAAAATCATGGCGACAGGCGCTTCTTCTCCCATGATAATGTCACCAACCCCAGTACTTTGGTAGGTGTCTTGGAAGTTTCCAGACTTACCCTTATAAACAACACTATTCGTTGCCATCTTCTTATCCGTGCCGATGTTTTCAATAGAGGACATTTTGGCGACGGCTATACGGTTCCAATCATCTCGCTGAATAACTTCATGGCATGATTGGCAGTATCTAGCATAAATCAACTGCCCTTTTTGAGCTTTTTCCTTATCAATACTACCAAGTATTTGCTCTGGCCAAACCGGAGATTGAAGGCTACGCAGCTGCCCCTCTAAACGCTTTAAATTCACCAAATTAATAGAAGAAGTAAAATCAATTCTTTTACTTTTGTTATCTTGCCCTGAGAGCTTCGCCCCCAAATTAAAACCTGCTTTAGCTTGCTTCCAATCTAGAGTGGCAAATACACCCGTCACTTCTCCTGCGTTTCGACCTAAAGGTCCTAAACCCGCATTATTAGCTAGACCATTCCACTGAATATAATCAGAGTGGGTGATATCCCATAAAAACGGATAGCTAACGGGGGCATCAGGTTCATTAAACAACGCATTCCTTAAACGTAATATTTGTTTGTTCGAGAGTCGGGGGTAACCAGGCTCTGCAGACAGCAGGCGCTCAACGATGATACTGAATTGCTTATTACCAATAACCGTTGAATCAACGCCTTCTAAAACGCGTTCGACCTGCTCTGATGTCAGCATACGCTCACTACCCAGCGCATTAGAATTTGTTGTCATAAGCATCACTGTGCGAGCTTGATCCTTATTGATCACATGCTGTAATACGCGATTATAAATGCGCCCAAATGCATCAAGACGAGCGTAACCATAATCTACTGAACTGTGATTAATGATATTGTAATTCTGGATAATCCCAGTCCATTCGCTTAGATCATCAATAACCGCTAACTTATCGTTATAGCCCTCGCCCCTTTTAAGTACAGCGTCAACAAAACGTGCACGTTTATTTTCATTATTAAGCGTCATTTCCATCGATTGCTGTAACAAGGTCAAGTACCCAACCATGTCAGCAACGGCAGGACCACCATCAATACGGATGGCTTGCACTTTATAGTTGATCTGGCCTGTATGACATGCTGCGCACGTATAGCCTATGTAGTCTTTTCCTTGATAAGTGTCTTTTACAAAACCAACAGCTAAACCGTCTGGGTTAAAAAAGGTAGGCTTTTGTGGTAAATACCGGTATCTATCAAATACAGCATTCGAACGAACAAGCTCTTCACTGTCGGGCATTTCCAGCGCCATAAATAGATCATAAGGGAGCAGGTTTGACCCTTGAGTGGTGTTGTAATACCAGAGACTATCAGCCTCGCTCCACCCTTGGGGCAGATAAATCGGTGTACTATAGCTTTCACCAAATGCACCATTTTGAAAGGCAATAGCACCACGAGTTGGGTCATCATCCCAATTTTGATAGATCTTGCCTGAGCCAAGCGCAAAAAGCATGACTGCTAAGGTAATCGCGAATAGGTAGATAATCGGCTTTGTAAGCTGTTTTATACGTTTTAAGAATGTCATGAACTTCCCTTACACGTTTATTATTCGACTGAAAAACAGCGACCAGCCATTGAGAGAATATAATTAACCAGTATAGTTTATTTCTTTGGTTCTCATAGAAGAAACGTCGAATTACCTTCTTATGCATTGGTAGTAGAGATCTTTCGTATCATGTATCCTTGCATTACTTTCATAAGTCCAAAAACACTATGCTAGATATCGTTTTATACCAACCCGAAATCCCACCCAATACGGGCAACATTATTCGCCTGTGCGCCAATACCGGTTTTTCCCTTCACTTAATAGAACCGCTAGGTTTTGACTGGGATGACAAAAAGGTACGCAGGGCCGGATTAGATTACCATGAGTTTGCGAAAGTTAAGCGCTATCCTAATCTAGAAGCTTATATTGATGAGCGTCAGCCTAATCGTATCTTTGCTTGTACAACCAAAGGCAAGGCCAATTTCACGGATGTACAATATACGCAACGCGATGCACTATTGTTTGGCCCTGAAACACGTGGGTTACCAGACAATGTCATAGACAACTTACCTCAAGAACAAAGATTAAGAATTCCGATGTTACCTGAAAGTCGAAGCATGAACTTGTCTAACGCAGTGTCGGTATTTGT
>CAZVDU010000033.1:0-30134 GCA_964625615.1 uncultured Pseudoalteromonadaceae bacterium
GTCAAAAACACAACGAATACCATTTGAGCCGTACAAATCCGGATTACCGGTTGTCGGTTTTGAAAAACGATTAGAAACGCGATGAGCCCAATGTTTCTCGTCCCATGAGCCACCTTTAATCGTTTTATGAACACCCTTTTGGGGCCCTGTTAAATCACCTTTTGCATACAGGGTTTCGTATGCGTCTGTCACATACCAGTTATCAACCCATTCACTGGTACCACCGATCATGTCATACAAACCATAAGGGTTAGGAGAGAAACTTCCACGAGGCCAACTCAAGTCACGATAACACCCATCAGTCGATGTATCAGGCTCACCATTAATACCAGGGTCCATAACAGCTACTTTACAGCTAGCGGGTTCATGTCCCCAAAAATAAGGCGTTGATGTTCCACCTCTGGCCGCTTTTTCCCATTCAGCTTCGTACGCTAAACGCCCTCCCCGCCATGAGCAATAGGCTTTAGTGTTTTCCCAATTGACACAGTTTTGTGGATAGTTGTCGCGCCCAGGGGCATCGTAGTTACAGTAATGTGTCCTCTTGTAGTCAAAAGGCCTATCACATTCACCAGCCTCTACACAGGCACGATACTCAGCGACCGATGTTTCATGAACATCAATAGCGAATGCAGGAACAAATACCTTAACACCGCCTTGCGGGCCTTCATCGTTATCGCATAAGGTATCTCCCTCAGAACACCCCATCAAAAATTCACCCGCAGGAATGACAACTTGTTCAGGCACGGCAAAAGTATGTATTGGTGTTAGCAATCCCGCCAACAATATATATTTCATGGTTTTATCACTCCACCGTTAAAGTGTTCTACATTACAAATTAGGCAAAATGCCATCTAAAGCACCAAAACACGATAAGGTTTTCGCAATATTTTTTGCAAAATCCGTATCTATAACCGTAGGAACACGACTTTTGTCAGTCTCATAGTTTGTCAATGCCAAAACATGTTGAAACGCAGTATCATTTATATGCACCTTTTCACGTGTTTCAAGGGAAAGTTCAGCGATCTCCTGTAGGTCATTTTGTCGACTAAACCGTTTAAAGCCTTGAAAAGTAAAATGCTCCTCAACATACCTATCACTTAGTTGAACAAACATGTCCATCAAACAATATAAGAACTCATTTATACTCTTATCTTGCAATATCAGTGTTAGGCCAACCTGTTTAACGTCTACTAGTTGGGCGTTTGGGGAGCTTATTACTTTAAGATCAATTAGCAAATTCCCGTTTTTTCGCTCTTCAATATTAATAAGTTCAACAATGCTATGATCATATTGGATATGAGAAAGAAGTTGACATATACGCTCGGTAAACGCTCTAAGTGTTAGCTCGTTACTTTGGGTATTTTCAAGCAAACTAGCATTTCTCGCCATTAAAGGTAGGTCTTGGTGGCAGCTAAAGGGAGTAGTTATTCGTTGTCGAATACTCAATTTAAGCACTTCCCGAACTTCATGCTCTCGAGCCTTTTTTAAAGCAAGAAAAATGGTTTGTATAATTTCTGACGTTGGAAGCTCTGGCTCAACACGCCAACGACGACCATAAACTATTTTCTTTTTAGCCTGATGTTCAATGCGTTTGTAATTATCATATCCAACAATACCAATTTGAATATAAATGCTGTGTTCGTCTTCACCAACAAAAATAGGATAACGATTGTCAAAATAACAACCAAGTACAATTTTCTGTACCGATAATAGGGTATGCTGGTACTTAAGGTAGTGCTGTGGAATACAGCTTGCGCCATTCCTCAATTTAACGGATGGAGCATCTTTTAACGGCTTTTCCCCATCATAAAAATGTTCAGACATAAGTAAGGTACGCTAACTAATGTACTTTCTGTATCTGTTTAATACTTAAGAGATAATAAGTACTTCGACTTAGCAAAGTTGTCTATCGACAACTTCCCAGCTCCCCATAAGGTGATAAGCATAAGTAACAATCCCCATATAACATGCCCAGAAAAAGCCGCAGGCGCAATATCGTCTAAACTTATAACGGCGACAAGATTGACTATGCCAAGCCCAATAGCGCCCAGTCGACTAGCAAGCCCTAGCGCTACCAATATTGGTAGTATTATCTCACCTATTGTTGCCATATAAGCAGCAATTTCAGGGTTCAATAAAGGCACAACGTATTCTTCTTCAAAGAGAAAAAGAGTAGACTCCCAATCTCTCAATTTGGTTAATCCAGCGGCGAAAAATACCCACGCAACATATAAACGTGCAGCAAGTAGCGCTAAGGGCTGCAATACATTAAGCAAGGAAGATGTATTGCTATAGGTCAGTATGATTTTATCTGTAACGGCATTCATTGTTTATTTCCCATTTAATTAAATAGTGACGCTTAAGCCTTAACTGTATTCAGAAATACAGCGTAACTTAGTCACTTAAGACATAATGGAAAGTTTAAAAAATTACTGGTTGATCTAGGCATTCGATCGTCTAAAAGATGCAACTGATCGTCTTTAATGGAGATATCAAAATACGCTAGTATTTGAAATAAAAAGCTCTTAACAGGTTTCTTTCAATGGCCTGAGTTAACCATTGCTCAAAGTTAAAGCTAGAACTATCCAGTAAATCCAACGCGTTTCCAATGCTTTTGTCTTTTATTAAGCGAGTTATCCAAAAGTATTCTGATTCTGTTAACTCACATATTTCTGCTTTATATTGAGGTCGGTAGACTAAGAGATACTGCTTAAAACTACTTTCAGTCATGCATTGCTTGAAAGACTGAATATGTTTTTCTTTGTCATTGCCATGATGCGCATTCCAGAGTTGAATTAATGGATAACCGCTTTCTAAAACATGAACAGAATCAGCAAATTTAAGCCGTAAATCATCTAACTCAACTTGTGCTAAAAGCTTTGCACTAGAGAAATCAAAAGATGTATCTTTCGCTTTTTCCGTCTGCTGAATCGAAAAATCTAAACGCGCACAGTCGGCAATATAAGGGTAGTCAGCTAACTGCGTGAGGTTTTCCAATACATCAGCGAACCCATTCCCCCATTTAGCCCAATCACCTTGGTTTGGTATTTCTTGCAATAAAAGCTTTTCTGCTGAATAAGCAAACAATTCCTCACCGATCAGTTGATGCACCGTTGGAAAGCTAACAGATAGCGCCTGCGTCGCCGTCGCTCTTAAATTATTTCGATATACCTTTAAACCCGCTACATTGACACCTTGTTCAGTCATTGATTCGTCAAACAATGATCGAACAAATTGTTGTTGCTGTTTAGAAACTGAATCGAAAGCACTAAGAATATCAAGTGACTTAGTCATGTCTCTTCAAACTTTTGCTCGATTCAATGAAAACACGTCCTTAACAATACCGCGCGCTATTTCAACGTCTTTGAGTAAGACCTCCCAAGAAGGCAGGTTATTGTCTCTTTCAATTAGGGTAGGAACATCACCAAACTTTTCTAAAGCGTAATGGTAAAGCGTCCAACACTCTTGAGAAACAGCTTGACTATGATCATCAATAATCAACTCACCTTCAGCAACCTCACTATAGCCTGCCAAATGAAACTCGCCTATTTTACCGGCGGGAATATTGTCCAACCAAGTGCGTGAGAATAGCAGCACATCTCTCTCCTGTCGGTTGTAGGCAGTTACAATAATGTTATTAAGATCAACCAGTAGTTTACAGCCCGTTAACTCTGTCAGTCCGACCAAGAATTCTGTTTCAGTCATATTGTTTTCACCTATTTGAACGTAGGCTGACAGGTTTTCAATAAGTAGAGTTCGACCTAGGAACTGCTGAACTTTGTCGACATTATTAGCTAAAATCATTAACGAATGTTCATTGAAGCTAAGTGGTAGTAAATCACCTACATGGATTTGTTGAGTATTCAATTGACTCCAACTAAAACTAGCATGGTCCGACATAAGTATTGGGTTTACTTTTTCCGCTAAGGATTTTAACTTTTTTAGGTAAAAAGCAGGAATATCATTCGCAGAGCCCAAACCCATAGCGGTTGAATGCAAGCTTATAGGGTACTTTTCATGTATCTCCTCCAAGACAGCAATAGATGCGCCCCCCTCAGCAAAAAAGTTTTCAGAATGAATCTCCACGAAATCAATTGGCGCAACTGATGACAATGCATCAGCATAATGAGGGTGCCTAAGCCCCAAACCCACTTTAGGCATAGGCACACAGTTTAATGAATCGACAGCCGACATCTTACTAACGCTTACTAGCTGTTTTCAGTTTTATACTTAACTTTTGCTTCTTTTTTTGACAACCCGCCTAAATCCTTGCAAGTTCCTTTAGCCACAATTTTCCATTCTCCCGGATCATTATCAACTTTTGATTGACCCGCGCATGAGTGTGTACCGGCTAGATTACCACAATCATTTTGCCCGGCTTTAGCCACTCCATAGCACTTTTCTTTACCTGCAGCTTCTACAGGAAGGGAAGTGACTGACATTGCTAAAACACCCGCTAGCGCCGCACTGGCTAAGACTTGTTTATTCATGGCGTTTCCTCCTTACTCGTCGCTCAACACTTTAGCTGATACTGCTTCGATACCATTCCAATTACGCTCAGATTCCGATAAATGTCCAGGTATGTCTGTCGCCCATTTCTTTTGAACATCTTTGTTCAAGTTCAAGTACAATTTATTATCAACAATACGCCATGCTTTTGGGTCAACATCAAATTTCTGACTCAGTGCAACACCCATAGCACAGTAACCACCATATTGTGGTGCATAGTGTTCAGGATCTGATTTGAAAAGGTCACGATTTTCAGCAGTTGCAAAGTGATAGATTGCCCCTTTGTATGTGGCAGAAAACTTGCCTTTACCTTTGACAGGAGAGCCTTTAGTAAAATAAGCAACTGTGTCGTATCCACTAATAGCTAAATCATTTGCATCAGCATTGACACCGACATCCGCTGCAAAAGATAAGCTGCTTAAAACAAGTGATGACGCAAGTGTCACCGACTTAACAAGTACAGATAATTTCATTCTAAATTCCTCTTGAGATTGTTAACTGACGGTATGCTGTAGAACATCAAAATACTTGATATAAAACATTTAAATTCAAACCGTTCACCTGGATAGTGGTCAAGCCACGAGAGCTATCCTAACAACCTGCTTCAAGCGAAATGCTTCCATTCGTCTTTATGTTGAAACCAATCGTACTGTACTTAATACCCTTACTCCTGCGGTAAGCAATAGAGAATAAACGCGATTATACAATTGGTGTTTCAGGAAAGCTTTTAAAGGATATCGGATCATAGAAGGCTTAAGAAAACACGAAGATATGTTTCTACTTATCGTAAGCCTTAGTTAAACTTGCTATGGAGTCTCATTTTTTGACAACGCATAATGATTAGCTGCTTTTACGCGGTTGCCGCACAAATTCATGCTGCACCAACGACGCTTTTTTGCCTTTGATGTATCGACAAACATAGCGACACAATTATCGTTCGCACACCCTTTCAATTGTTTAACTTTTTCAGAACACAATAACGCTGCAGCCTCATAAGCAATGATCGCCAATGCGGCTTCTAATGTTCTAGGGCTGTTTTGTGCCGAAAGTTTTACTTTTCCATCTTCCATTGCTATTTGATGCGTGACCTCATAATAAGGGAGGTAGCTGTTAATAACCTCTACCAAAGACTGGGCTACAAACTCACCAACAACACACCTTTCAAACCCTTCTCGCAGAAGTTTCCTAAGCTGAATGATCTTGGAAAACTGCACATTAGCTTCATTAAGTCGAACATCAACCCCCACAACCTCAAACCACTGACAGAAGTCATTAACATTGAGCAAAAGATCAATATTTCTGCCTCGGTCACTAAAGCTGGTGTTGACAAAATCAACAGCCATATTATTGCCGAAAAAGTTAAATTTGTTTTTATTCATTAATACATCTCACATTTATAACCACTATAAAAAAGTTTGACAGGTTAGTAAATACAATTCACACTTATAACCGCTATAAATACATTTAAGAGGTTATAATATGAGATTAATATCAAAATCCGCATTGCTGCTAGTACGCAGTTTTGCCATTACTTTGCTTTTTATAAGCACTTTCACTTACGCTAAGAATAGTCAGGAAGTGCGTTATGGCTACGAAAATGTCAACGGGATCAATATGTTTTACCGTGAAGCAGGTGATCCCAAAAACCCAACTATAGTTTTGCTGCACGGTTTTCCGTCGTCTTCACACCAATATCGCGAAGTATTGCGCGAATTATCGGATGAATTTTACTTGATAGCACCTGACTACCCAGCATTCGGAAACAGTGAGGTGCCAGCGACGGGGTCTTTTGACTTTACGTTTGATAATCTCGCAAATTCTGTCAGCGTATTTTTAGATCAGCGTGGATTGAAAGAGTATTCGGTAATGATCCAGGATTATGGTGCTCCCGTTGGTTTCCGATTAGCACTGAAACACCCTGAAAGAATTAAAGCAATCGTTACGCAAAACGGAAATGCTTATGAAGAAGGCATTAATAAGCCTGGATGGGGACCAGTTATTAGCTACTGGGGTGACAAGTCAGAAAAATGGGAGCAAGAAATTATTAACAATGTGTTCGCCTTTGAAGGGTTTAAATGGCAATACACTCACGGCACTCGCAACCCCGAATCTATCTTGCCAGATAACTGGGTTCTTGATCACGCTATTGCCAGTCGCCCAGGCCAACATAGAATTTACCTCGATTTATTTTACGATTATCAAAACAACATTAAGCGTTACCCTGCTTGGCAGAAGTACCTTCAAGAAAGTCAACCGCCTGTATTGGTAGTCTGGGGGAAGAATGACGCATTTTTTCCCGTACCCGGTGCAGAAGGATATAAACGCGATGTAAAAGACATTGAATACTATTTACTCGATACAGGACACTTCGCTTTAGAAGAGGAACACGAGTTTATTACAGCCAAAATGCGTTCGTTTTTAAATAAGCGGGTTCGCTAAGAATATTCAACCCTGCACTCAGCTAACACGTACTTCTTTTTTGAGAATGCGTGTTAGCTAAGAGATATACCTATCTTAAGTAGAACTTTATATGTCAAAACACTGAGTTACTTGCTTTTAAGTGCTAAACCTTCTACCCGCTATCACTTCAATGAAATGGGCAATACCTCTTATAACAAAAAGAAGGTTAAATGAGCATAGCCAACAACCATGAGTTAATTAATTGAGATATCATAATGCAAGGAGTTAACTCGAACTGACTAAGGATAATAAAGCACTCTACGTTGAACTCATAATTCAACTAATCACATTAACAAAAAATACAACTCTTCCTACCGTTAGGAGAACTATATCAACCTTCAATTCAGCAGTTAAATATATTGGCACGTATGATCCAAAAGAGGTGAGAATCATTCAGAACTATTGTTCTTAGCTTCCTTATTTTTTACTTTCTCCCCACTAAATGTACATGCTAAATTTAGGGCGTAACGGAATTCTGTCCTCTTTAATGGAGCCGCTACTCACTGAATAGCACTATTTTCTCCTTAAAAATTGCAGTCAGCAAGCATTGGCATTACAGCTCATTATTTTATACGTCTTTATCAGCCTCTAGGTAGGCTAATTAAATACTCAGCAACTTGTGCAAACCTAGGATCATTTGGATTAGATTCCATAGTCGAACCTAAAATAGTCCCGTCAGGTGAAATAAAGAAAGTTGTTGGTGTTCCGATAATACTAAAACCTTCAATGGCAAGCTCTTCACCCTCTACTACTGTTTTAATATTGATACCACGCTCTTTAAGAGAACCTTCAGGGTCTGCACCTTCAGGCTCTCGAACGCTGACAAGTAGCATTTCTAACCCTTGGCTTTCGTAGGTTTGACGAAGCTTCTCTAAACCAGGGTGTAACACCTTGCAATGTGGGCACCAAGTACCCCAAAAACTTAACAAAAGCGGTTTACCTGCGTAGTCACTTGATTTAACTTCCTCACCACTTTGAGTTTTTAATACCCATTCCGGCATCTTCTTTGCTGGAACAGGCTCTTCTTGTGCTTTAGCAGGTGAAATAACAAACAAAAACACCAACACCATAACTAAATTTTTCATCATTACCTCATATTTATCTAAACTATAACTCAATGAAGCAAAGCCTAAGGGCTATGTCTAAATTCAAGTCTGTTACCACTGGGTTCTCTAACCATCATATGCCTAGTTGGACCGCCATAAGCTAGTTCAGGCGCGAACTCAATTTCAACCGTATTAGATTCTTTCATGCTTTTATAAAGCACATCCAGAGCTTCAAAACTATTAACCGAAATAGCGAGATGATGCAGCCCAACATTATTCTTCCGATTGAATTCCACAGCACGTTTTGGATCTGTGACACGCCACAACGCTATCGTCATATTGCCATCACTCACAAACGTTGCCGGATAAGATTTATCTTCCCCAAGCAACTCCCATCCCAGAATATCAGTAAAAAACTCCGTAGACTTTTGTAACTTAGTCACGGACAACCCAATGTGATGGAAACCAGTAGTTATTGTTTTCACTTCAGCTCGTACATCGTTAATACAACTAACGACTGCTACAAATAGCATAAATAAAAAAGCTCGCATCATAAGTCATTACTCCACTTGTTATCCGAGTTTAATACAAGTATTCACGCTCAACTCGGCACATCATTTTTAAATCAGGGAATAAACTATAGTCGACTTATCAAATCACTAAGCTTCTGATCGTCGCTAATCTGAAACTTATCGTCTTTTCAATACAGACAAACCAATGTTGATATTAAAGACCTTATAAATCGCTTAAGATTTCAACTTTTCACTCATAAAATCGATTAAGGTCCTCGTTTTAACAGGTAAAAAATGCCTATCGGGATAAACAACCCATACGCTCTCCTCTTCTTGTTTAAATGCATCGAGCATGGTCACTAACTTACCTTTTTCTATGTACTTTTGGACATAGTGATCGGGTAGCTGCACTATACCAATATGTTTAAGTGCTGCTTGAACCAATCCATTACCACTATTACAGCGAAAATTCCCACTAACTTGTAGTTGCTCACTTTTCCCGTTATTCGAAAAACGCCAATGATCAGATGCGCCAGCCAAACAGTTATGTAGCTTCAATTGGGAAATCGTATTAGGCACCCCGAAAGACCTTACATATTCAGGAGTAGCACAGATATAAAATTGCCTTGTTGTTAGCTTCTTAGCTATCAGGCCTGAATCACTTAGTCGACCATGTCGAATGGCTAAATCGTAACCACCATTCATTAAATCTAAACGCTGATTATTCAGATCTAGTTTTATATCAATATCTTTATATTCAGATAAAAAATCATTGATAATAGGCACAATAACTTCTTCACCATAAGTTACCGGCGCAGTAAGGCTAATGTTCCCTTGTGGTTTATTGTGAAAGTGAGAAACAATTCGTTCAGCATCTGCTAAACCATCCAACACGTTGCGACAATGTTGGAAATACAGCGCACCACTCTCTGTCAGAGACACTTTGCGAGTCGTACGGTGAAACAGCTTCACTTTTAGGCGCTCTTCGATGGCAGTCACTTGGCGACTCACCTGTGCAACAGAAATATTCAAACGTCTAGATGCTTTGGTAAAACTACCAGACTCAGCAACTGCGACAAATTCAGAAACACCATCCCAAGCCTTCATTATTACTCCTGAGAAAATATCTTTTACATAAAATGATCATTATCATCACCTATGTAAATATATATTATGTACATCATCTAATCTATCAAACAAGAAGGTTTTATGAGCACAGAATTTATTAAATCGAAAGCAGCCGTGGCTTGGGGACCCGGCCAACCACTGTCATTCGAAGAAGTTGACGTTATGATGCCTAAAAAAGGCGAAGTGCTCATTAAAGTCATTGCATCAGGGGTATGTCACACTGATGCTTTTACCTTATCAGGCGACGACCCAGAAGGTGTATTTCCAGCTATACTCGGCCATGAAGGTGGAGGGATCGTTAAAAAAGTTGGCGAAGGCGTAACAAGTGTTAACGTAGGCGATCATGTTATACCTCTATACACACCTGAATGCGGAGAATGCAAGTTTTGTTTATCCGGTAAAACTAACCTTTGCCAGAAAATTAGAGAAACACAAGGTCAAGGCTTAATGCCAGACGGCACTACAAGGTTTTATAAAGATGGTAAACCTATTTATCACTATATGGGGTGTTCAACTTTCTCAGAGTATACCGTACTACCCGAAATATCTTTGGCTAAAGTCAACCCTAAAGCACCGCTAGAAGAAGTCTGCCTGTTAGGTTGCGGTGTTACAACGGGGATAGGTGCAGTTATGAACACTGCAAAAGTTGAAGAAGGGTCTACAGTAGCCATTTTTGGATTGGGTGGCATTGGCTTGTCTGCCATTATTGGCGCTGCAATGGCTAAAGCCAGCCGTATAATTGCTATCGATATTAACGAGGGCAAATTTGAACTCGCCAGAAAGTTAGGTGCAACAGACTGCGTTAACCCAAAGCTTTATCATAAACCTATACAAGATATTATCATTGAACTTACCGATGGAGGTGTTGATTACTCTTTCGAATGTATAGGTAATGTCAACACAATGCGTTCAGCATTAGAGTGCTGTCACAAAGGCTGGGGAGAATCGGTTGTTATAGGTGTTGCAGGTGCTGGACAAGAGATATCCACCAGGCCATTTCAGTTGGTTACAGGTCGAGTATGGAGAGGCTCAGCTTTTGGCGGGGTTAAAGGTCGCTCAGAGTTACCCAATTATGTCGAGCGTTATCTCGCAGGTGAGTTTGCACTTAATGATTTCATTACCCACACCATGCCATTGGAGAAGATCAACGACGCTTTCGAGTTAATGCAACAAGGTGAAAGCATTCGCTCTGTTATTCACTTTGAGAAATGAGAAATCAGAGTAATTATAATATTACTCTTTTTATTGAAAAGCCTAATGCGAACGTAAACACCTTACAATGCCATCTCATAATAGTAAGAGACAATAGTGCCAAACATGGCATAATTATGTCCATATAAAAGACAGTTAGTAGAAGCGCTGTATGGATACCATAAAATGCATGAATACTTTTGTCGCTGTCGCGTCACAGAGTTCATTCACTGGCGGGGCTAAGCGACTCAATATAACCACTAAACTCGCCAGCAAATATGTACAGCAGCTGGAAGAAAAGTTGGGGGCTCAACTTTTTAATAGAACAACACGAAGTGTCACCTTGACCGATATTGGTCAAGCTTATTTTGAGCGCTGTGTCCCCCTACTTAATCAGTTCGATGAATTGGAAGGTTTAGTGCAAGAACGCCAATCTGAGCTTGCCGGCCCAATCCGTATTACCGCACCAACAGCTTTTGGTAGCAAGGAACTCGTTGAAGCCATATTACCGTTTCAGTTAAAACACCCAAAGGTTATTATTGATCTCCACCTATCAGATCAACGAGTTGCTGTAGTAGAAGGCGGGTTCGATTTAGCGCTTAGGTTTGGCCAACTTGACGACTCTTCATTAATTGCACGCAGACTGATAAACATGAAGATGGTTATTGTTGCCTCACCAGCATATTTGGATAGGCACGGTTACCCTCAATATCTAGAAGACTTGTCAAAACATAATTGCCTATTACAGACGGCTTCTGTTGATCCTGAGCATTGGAAGCTTAATGAAAACGGTCATGTTAAAGCCTATAAAGTCAGTGGTACTTTCCATGGTAACTCCCCCAGAGCAATAGCACATATGGCACTAGGTGGCCTCGGTATTGGTATGTGTCCATTATATGTTGTAGAGCAATATATAATGGACGGTTCTCTCACACTTCTATTTGAAGACAAGGAAACTCCAGAGTTTCTATTAAATGCTATTTATCCACCTAACCGCCATTTAACAGCAAGAATAAGAGCTTTGATCGATCACCTAGTGAATACTTTAGACTCTTAGATTGCATGCCATTACAATTGACCCAGCAACGATCATGGAAGAAAGAAGGTGAAACTATGTTCACTTAACTTTAATTTTCTGCAGCCACTCTTTAGGAGACAACCCAAGCTTTTTCCGGAAAACTCTAGCCAACGCAGAGCCATGTTCATAACCAACTTCATTAGCTATAAGGCTTACTGGTTTATCTAACTTCAACATATTTTGTGCAATCGATACTCTTAGATCAGTAATGTAATCGTTCGGCGGTTGTCCAATAGTTTCCTTAAAAACTGATGCAAATTTAGAACGTGACATCGCAGCAAGCTCAGCAAGTCTCTCCACACTCCACTGTTTTTCTGGTTCCGCATTAATAGCATTAACAACAACAGCCAATTGAGGGTGCGTTAAGCCTGCAAAGATACCTTGGGAAAGCAATCCATTTTTAAGTACGTAACGCAACACTTGTAGCAAAAATATGTCACTAAGTTTATCGAGCATCATTTGCCGACCACTCTCTTCATTAAATGCCTCATAAAATAGCCATTGAGCAGTTTTTCCAACATATTCGTTTTCGGACAACTTGAATGATATGAATTTGGGTAACGAGTTAATAAGTTGATCGTGATTACCAGCATCAAATTTAATGGCCGCGCAAATCAACACTGCACTATCGGATTCTTTTGAGATAATACGGTGTAGCGTGGCGCTGGGAATAAAAATAACAGAAGGCTCAGTTAATCGTATTTTATGACCTTCCTCGGTCATAATAGTCAAGCTACCAGACTCCAAGATATGCAAATGTCCGGCATCACGCCCGCCAAAAACCTGCATACCACAGAGTTTCCCACTGAAGAAAACATCTGCACTTATCGAAATGTGATTTAGCACCTTACTCAAATCATCCATATGTTTTCCTACAGTTTAGCCTTTCTGTATTCCCCCTTTCCTTGAAGAGTGCCCAAAGCTAAGACGGACTAACTTGGGAATTCTCTCCATAGAATAAAATAACTTGATAACAGAGTTGCTAACTCGCACCCAAGTCCGTTTTTATAGGAACTGGCAACCGGGGGTACGAGTTAGACTTAGCGTTAATGAGACTTAAACGTCAATTCATTAACGATAGGTGAACTATATAGAAATATACATATGGAGACAATTGACTATAAAATACAATAATTATGTTCTTATTGGCGACAATAAATTGAAACTATCCAGTCAAAGAACTTTTAATATTGTTACTCTGTAGGTCTATGAGGGAATCAACTCGGAGTTAAGGATGATGCGTGCCATAGATTTAGCTTCTCTAGCGGCCCGTATGTCATTTGCTGTGTGCGCATTGACGATAGCACCATCAGCAAGTAATGCCATACGCCTTGCTATACTGTAGGAATCTTTAAAATTACTACAAGAAAGCAACTCCTCTATATATTGAATAACTAGTCGTTTATGGTTTGTACAAGCAACATGCACTGGATCAGCTTTTCTAGGGTACTCTGCAGAAGCATTTATAAACATACACCCCGAAAAGCTCTCAGACTCTATCCACTCTATCAACGCATCAAAAAATGCTAAAACCCGAAATAACCGCCGATCACCGGTTTGCTTGTTAGTATACTTTTGTGTGCCCATTCTCAGCATGTCCATGAATTGCTGATCCCGCCTTTGCAGTGTTGCAATAATAAGCTCATCTTTAGACTTAAAATGGTTGTATAGCGTTTTTTTTGCAACACCAGACTCCGATAAAACGCTATCTATTCCCGTTGACCGTATACCATGTTTATAAAACAAACTCTGTGCTGTCTTAACCAAATGTTCTTTTCTATTCATCACTAACAACCCGCAAGAAACAATATATACAAATCAGTCTACCATCAAACAAGGCACGAATCACTTTTATGTTTTCCTTTCATACCGCAATATTATTAGTAGTTGACATTATTATATTTATATACAAGACTCAAAAAGAGACAAATCTGTATACATTAAAAAATTTGATTAACGAGGAAAAACAATGTCAACTGAAATCAGATCTCCCCTTCCCCCTTTCACGGCAGAAACTGCTGCTCAAAAAGTACGACTAGCAGAAGATGGCTGGAATGGACGAAATGCCGAAAAAGTATCAATGGCCTATACAGCCGATAGCGCTTGGCGTAACCGCGCTGAATTTGTCAATGGCAGAGAAGAAATCAAAGAATTTCTAACACGTAAGTGGAATAAGGAATTGGAATACAGACTGATTAAGGAACTATGGGCATACACAGACAACAGAATTGGTGTTCGTTACGCCTATGAATGGCATGACGACTCAGGTCAATGGTACCGCTCCTATGGGAACGAAAACTGGGAATTTGATGAAAATGGCCTAATGAAAAACCGTTATGCTTGTATTAATGACCTTCCTATTAACGAGTCAGAACGCAAATTTCATTGGCCTCAAGGTCGACGCCCAGACGATCACCCCAGCTTGTCTGAGTTGGGTTTATAAAACCAAAATTACGAAGCTCGGTATTACCTTCACACTAGCTGAATTAAGATATCGAGCTTCTTTCATTCTTTCCGAATTCACTCCTTTCTATGAAACCTAGACACGAGAAAATAACTCAATAATATGGGTCAAATATTTGCACAAAATGCAGATCCCGTCTTTAATATATAGATCGTGTTTAATAGTTGTTTTCCCGACCTGAATGCCAACTATTAGAAACTAATGGCTGCAATTATGGTATTCCCAATGAAACGCAACTCCATTGATTAAACAGGTATCATAGAAGACGACATGCGCAGCAGTGGAAAAATAATCAACAATAAAATTCCGGAAGAGATATCGACAGCTTTCGCAAATCATCAATATGTGCCGATTGAAAAGATAGGTGAAGGTGGTTTTTGTACTGTCTTTAAAGCAAAAAATCAAAAAACAGGTCAACTCGTTGCTGTAAAAACACTTAAAAGACAGGCAAAAGAAAGCCAAGAAAGCTATGAAAAGAACCTAATCCGCTTTAACCGTGAAGCAGAACTTTGCGCTAAACTTAATCACCCCAATATCATCATGTTACTCGATAGAGGGCAACGAGGAGATGTGCATTATTCAGTCTTCGAACTGGTCAAAGGGCGTTCGTTAAAAGAGGCATTATTTGAACATAATAGTTTATGTCCAGTTGCAGCCGCAGACATTATGAGTCAGGTGCTACAAGCACTGTTCCATGCACACCAACAAGGTATCGTTCATCGAGACATTAAACCCGCCAATATCATGTTAAATAAGCAAGGACAAAAAACCTATGTGAAGCTCTTAGATTTCGGTATCAGTGCCCATTCGTCCAACCAGCAAGCCTATGTTAGCCACAAGCCTTCCATTGACGAAATGACAGGTACTATGTCTTATGTCGCTCCAGAACAACTGCGGGGATGCCTCCCTACCCCTAAATCTGATATTTATGCTTGGGGCTTAGTTTTTCTGGAATGCTTAACGGGTACTCGTGTTATGTCAGGCACATGCTTACCTTCAATCATTCAACAACAACTTTGTTCGAACGATATACTGTTACCCGAGACAATCGAAAACCATCCAGTTTCCGATATCATCAAAGCTGCGATAAAAAAAGATGGCGAAAAGCGCATTGAGGATGCCAGCGAGCTATATGAAAAGCTTTCGCATATCGATTTATCGACACTTTCTCAATCTATAACCACCCACAGACAAGCGCTGTCGACCTATACCGTCAACAGGAATGCGCCCCAAACCTTGATTTTTAATGACACCCAAACACTATTAGATACTGAGCAACCGCAAGCAATAACAGCTTTGTGTATAACCATTGCGCTGCACTGTAATTCAAACGCTCATGAATTAATTGACAAAAAAAGCCGAGAGACGTTGTTACGCCGGTTGTATGAAGAAAAGAAAAATCAATGCATTAGTGTGATACAAAAATATGGTGCTACCTTAGCTGGCAGGTTGGTCGACACCCTACTATTTTACTTCGGCTACCCCAAACCCCTGAGTACAGATAGCCTCATATGTGCTAAAGCAGCATTGGAAATAGCCCAAACATTAAACCAGCCCGTCTATATGGATGATAAACGCATTAAAATTTTTTGTACGGTGCATATAGGCATTCACGCGAGTTCCTTCTGGAAGGGAAACCATGCTTTCCCAGATGGAGAAATCCCTAGGACAGCCATGACGCTGGCACGGTCAGCTGGCGCTAATCAAATCTTATGCTCACGCCCCACGCACGATATATTGTGCTCACAAGCGTATTTTGAAACCAGCTATATAGAAAAATACTATCAGTACAACACCCAATCACCGTCATATGCCATTATTCGAGAACATGGAGAAACAACGGTTGATTCACTTCGCTTTAAAACGAATCTTTTACCTTTGATCGGACATGAAAATGAATTAAACCAACTTGCACACATAACGGCATTAACATCAGACGAATAACAAGAGGCTCGCTGTGCTCATATTCATGGTGAGGGTGGTATTGGAAAATCTAGAATACTCGCTGAGCTTTGCTTGCAAAAAAGCAACCTAGCTATCTGGTCCATGCAATGTATTCCTCAAAATAAAAATAGCGAATTAAGTACCATACTTAGCTTGGTCAAACGCATGTATGGCTTGAACCTCGTTTCAGAAGAAAAAGTTGTTATCAAAATCCAGCGCCTGTTGAATGAAAGCTCACATTTAGACCCATTGAGATCAACAGCAATACTCTGTTCTTGGTTGAATTTAAAGCCTCACGAAGCACGTTCAACGTCACACACCGCAGTAAGATCCGCTCGTAACGAGCTATTCGACATCCTCACGTTCTTATTGTGTAAAAACAATTCCGGACAATTGGGTAAAAAGGCGCTTTTTATTCTGGACGATATGCACTGGTTAGATACAACCTCTTTGCAGTTCATCTCTGAATTTATTTCCAGCAACGCTTTCAAAGAATCGGGTCATACGTTATTGACCAGCTCCAGGCAATCGATCCCCTCAATTTTATACAGACAAATAAAAACAGTACTTAAAATAGATAGGCTGGACAATGACAACGCTATGGCCCTTATTGCAGCATCTTTGAATAGCCAGCAGGTCAGCAGGCAACTCACTGATCTCATCGCCCAACGTACAAATGGTATTCCATTTTTTATTATCGAATTCGTGCGAATGCTCAAAGAGAACAACTGGTTACAACGGCTTAATGGCAAAGTCAGCATCATTGAATCTAACAGCATACCACTCATTCCCTATACGCTGAGGGATCTGTTAGAAAAACGCTTAGACAATTTAGCCGGTGACATGAAAGTCGTGCAGTTCGCATCAGCGTTCGGTGAAGAGTTTGGCTATGACGCGTTGAAGAGCAGTATAGGGTCAAATAGCGTCGAACTGAACACGACATTGGATGAGTTATTGAAGCATGACCTCATTCGCGTCAAACGCAGCGCTGGTAAAAAGAACTTTATGTTTAAACACGAGCTACTTAGAGAAGCCGCTTATAACAGTATGCCCCAAGAACTAAAACAAGAAGCTCAACAACTGATTTTTTACTCGCAACAGAAACACCTGTTGAGTTCCAACAATGATATAAAACCGGTTGTTTTGACAAGGAGAACAGATGGCAACTTTACTCAATAAAAAAAACCAAAAAACGGTTATTTGCCGTGTTAATCACACGATAGGTCGTGATACAGACACCAACATCACACACATTGAGAGCCCAAGCGCGTCAAGAAACCACGCAACCATTGCTTGGAATGGTCAAGCATGGCAGATCAAAGATGCCAGCTTAAACGGCACTTACCTCAACAAAACACGCCTCAACACTGGGGTCTATCACGAGATAACGTTAGGCACAAAAATTCAGTTCGGCAACACATCAGACGAAATATGGGAAGTCACCGAACTAAGTCCACCAGCGACAGGACTGATTCCACTATCGAAAACTGAGTCCTTCATTCCATTACATGACGTTGTTATCTTACCGCTTGATAATAAAGACATCATGATTTACCTGTCAGACAATGCTCAATGGCTTTGTGAGTCTGATGACGAGACATCAGTGCTACAACCCGGTGATATTGTCGGCAATGATAAACAGCTCTGGCAATTCTCCCACGCTCAACCGAGTGATGCCACAGCGACAATGGACTTAACGCCACCACCTAGCGATATCAAGTTCAACTTCAAGGCCAGTCAAAACGAAGAACATGTATCCCTATCACTAGTTGTTGATAATAAAGAATTTGATATGGGCGAACGCAATCATCACTATTTATTGTTGTTGCTTGCACGCCAACGACTAGCTGATATCAAGAAAGGCACCCCATCATCAGAGCAAGGTTGGATAAATAAAGACGTCTTGGTTCAAATGACTGGCATTATCGAACAACATCTCAATATCCAGATATACCGATTTCGTAAGCAAGTGACCTCAACCATGCCCAGTTCAACAACGCTTCATCAAATTATTGAAAGGCGGCCGGGCGAGTTAAGATTTGCTTATAGTGATATTCATGTTGAGGGCGGTTTTTCTGAGATAAAAAACCAAGTACAGTAAGTACAATAATCTCTGTCTTATCCTTTACGCTAGGCAAAGCATGGCATGTAATAAGCCGTAATATCTATAATACACTCAACCACCTACTCTTTGAATATCGAATTCATTAGAGCGTCCCTTTTTGACGTCAAGTATAAAGATAGCTCATGCTAAAAATTAAACATCATGGCTTTCAAGCTTCCGTCAAACAACTAGCAAAAGCGCTCATTTCAACAGGTATTATTCCTCAAAAAAAACACAACCGATTAACCACCGAAATACGTTATCTAAAAGAGGGGCCTGAGCGTTTCGGCGAAGTCGATATCGCTAATAGACAACAGCTTGAGCTGGTTGCGTATCGAATAGCCAAAGGTCGCGTTGCCCGGCCACCTAAAGGCAGGCAACCCAAACGTAAGATCAGCACCTATAAACTGGCTATCATTGGTTCAGGTTCAACCGCAGCCTATTACATTGATACCCTTGGCCCTGCTTATGATCATCACGCAACCATTGTCATTGGTGAAGAAAACCCTTGGATAAAAATCCGCGGTAAAGGGATTGATTACGTTAATCACACAGAGCGACAAATCAGTTTTCCCAGCAAAAATATAACGGTTTATGGCGGGAATGAAAGCTTCGTTAACCGCGCGAAGTTTGGTATCGAAGCAACCAATATCATTCGAACGCATTGTCGCACAAGGATTAATTCTCGCGTTAAATGCATTACCAAAGACAGAGCCAATCGATACAGAGTTGACTACTACCATAATCGCACAATACGCAGTATAACCGCTGAAAAGGTTGTCTTCGCTGCTGGTGCGGGAGGCTTAAGAACACCACCAGAAGTTAATGACGAAACCATTCAAAATCGCGCCAAAATCATTGATATGAATACATTTATTCGGGAAAAGGCCATAAAAGGCAGTACACCCGGAAGGGTTGTGATTTGGGGAAGTAATGCCGCAATTGATGCTGTTGCCTGTGCTGTTCGCCATAACTGGACTGTTTGTGGTTGGCTATACAGCCAACGAGGACAACCGAGTTGGTTACCCGGGACTCGATACCTAAACCCTCCCTACTCGCTCGATTCACCAGAAGTAACTCAGCCTTATGTATACAGAGACAGGAATTTAATCCGTATAGAAGACGATGGCCCCACGTTAAAAGTCTCTGACAACGGCAAACTTATTGCCAATGATCTCGATTACGTTGTTTATGGATTAGGGACATTAGATTTACTCGAAGACCACAGTATTATGCACAACTCCGTCAAAGAAGGTCAGGCTAAACTGCTGCCCATTTTGGACAACCAAGGTGTTTTCGATGACCCAATCGATCCAAGCCGCCAAACGCATGCGTTTTTGGGATGGCAAAACCCAAGTAAGACATTTCAGGTTTTTGGCTTAGCCGCTGAAAACTATGCAGGTGTTCAAGGACGGCGACCTTCTCGAATTAGCCCAACAGATAAAAGAACAATGGCCCTTAAAAGCTGGTTATCAGGAGATGTTTTATCTGTCGGGCAGCTAACCTATATCCGTTCAGCCCTAAGAGCCATAAATAGCTACATACCTGGATCCATTGAGCATCGAGTCGACTACAGTCACTCTGACACCAATACAATTCGTGTCCACCTTGCTGCACGTTACCCAGATTTACCTGAGGTATATGCTTCTTGGCTGATCAACATGCTGCGAAGAATTCGGACAAGTTTGCAAGAACGCCTTCCTCACGGTTTTACTGAAACACAAGTTGATATCATTGAAGACAGGATCAGTGAAAAACAAGAGAATATCTTGGAAGGTGGACCAAATACGCGAATTGATGCTGTTAACTGGCAATGGAACCTAGGGAACGAGCTAATGGACAGTACACCAGCTCCTGGACAAGAAGTTACAGAAGCGCTTGCAAAAATTGATATGGATAACAGGTAATGCAAGTGGGCACCTATTCGACTGCGAGTGTTTATCAAGAAATTATGTCAGTCAAACCGTTAAAAATAATCCTTAGTTAGAAGACATTATTATGTCCTGACACGTTAGCCACTATGAGCTTATAAAATGAAAAAATCATCGTCTGCACATAATATTGAGTTCTTACTAGATAATCAGTTCTTTAGAACACTTCACCATAAGCTCAGGGAACTTCAAGGCACAGCGCCAGCCCCAAATACTTTTCTCCGTTTTGCAAAGTGGAGTGCCGATTTAGATACTCGACTACCTCAAATACCTAACCATCGACACTGTTTGTTACGAGATGTGTTACTCGAACTAGCGCAACAAGGGCATCGCATACAGATCATTCTTTGGGCTGGGTCAACGATAAACGGCACAACAGGGTACAAAGAAAGGCTTAAAGCCTTGGCTTTTCAACGATGGGGTCAACAAAATGGCGTTGCAGTATACATTGAGTCCTACAAGAGTGTGCTTGGTCCTGCTTTCGGTCAAATCGCTAGTCAAGCTGTTGAGACAGGATTAAACTCTTTAGGGCTAACCTCTCCTCAAACGAATAGCGCCTTGGCCCTTGGTGCATTTTTCTACTCCTCGTATACCACAGCATTCGGTTGGGGTGCTTCCACTCATCAAAAAATCATGATCTTCTGTATTGATGGTAATTGCTCAGCCATTGTGGGAGGTTTTAACCTGGGAAGCGAATACTCTTGTCAGCCTAATCACGCATTACAAGGAGAGTATTGGCACGACACTGCATTGTTGTTAGATGATAACGCTGCTATAGCAGTTAATAATGAATGGGTTAGGCGCTGGAACAAACAAGGACGAACGGTTGCCGAACAACCTATGCAACGATTGCTTACAATCAACGGACCACACAACATACCTGTTACCCTAGTCACGACAAATTCAGAATGTACGCCTCGTCAGAACGATATTAGAGACGAGATGATTCATTTTATTAGAACAGCTAACACCTCTATTTACATTGAAAATTATGCCTTCACCGATCCTGCCTTAGTTGAAGCGCTGGAGACGAGACTAGGTCAAGGCAATATCGATGTTGTTGTCATGATCAATCATCCTAAGAGTCAGCTATTCGAAGCCAATACGACTTGGTCATACTTTCACGCAAACGTTTATGAAAGGCTACGTCAGGCTAATGGTGGTGTTGGCGTTATGTACGCAGCCAGCTCAAACAATACAAGAACGAGTCGCACAGGTGTGACATACAGCTGTTGGCCCTACCCGCACAGTAAGCTTGCTATTTTTGATGATCGGCACATGTTCGTCGGTTCAGCCAACTGGACGTATCGAAGTATGGAATATGACGGTGAAATATCCGCAATAATCCATGATAACCAAACTGTAGCTAGGTTTAGAGAGCGTTTGTTGATGCATTGGTGGCCGAATAACAATGTGAGAACGATAAATCAATGGATCGCCAATGCCTTACCCTCACATCCCGCCCCTCCTGCCACTGGGTATGGTATTCATCACCTGAATGCGCAAGATTTTACAGACTGGAATCAACTGAGCTATGCCAAAAGAGCTGCACTAAGTGCAGCCTGGCAAATGTTTTAATGATTGTCCCAACGTAAGCGCCAATATTACACATATTGAAAGGCGACCGGGTGAATTAAGGTTTGCTTATAGTGACATTGATGCAGAAGGCAGGCTTTCTGAGATGAAAAACTTAGTTCAATAGCCTCTGCAATTTTTACTAGGTTTAAAAAAGTACATGTAATAACGAGTAATAGTTTTTTAAACCTCACCTCTTAAACTCTTTTATAAGAAAATCATAGGGAAGTTTTCAATAAAAGGGGTGCTATGAACACGCAACAAATTCAACAAGCTGTCTACCATGTACTTGAGCATAATAGTGAAAAAATAGGTTTAATGTCTCAGTACTCAGGTGGTTGGGAAGGCTGGTTACAATGTGAACTTTCAGTTTATTGGCCGTCAGGAACAGTAGAAAGAGAAGTGCCCATTTGGGGGGATAGACGTGCATGCGATCTTTGGTTTCCGGAGACAAAATACGCCGTTGAATTAAAATGCTTCGGATTGAACCGAGCATTCAAAAGTGGTGGCCAGCCAAAACATATCAGTGACATCAACTCCACTTATACAAAATGGGCCAAGGAGGTGATTATCGATGCAAAGAAAATCGAGGAATTGGAGACGGGTTACAATGGGTTATCAATCGTTATTATCCCAACTTGGCTTCCCCCAAAAGCCTTTGCACTTATGAAAGCTCAACTTAGCGAACTGACTTATCGTTGGGAAGAAAGAGGAGGCTTTTTTATTGCTCTTCGTCTAAAAGGTTGGCTATAACACAGGGCGAAAGCATAAATTACACAATTTAATTCGCTGATATACCCTGTTTAACTGTCGTCGGTGATTTTTTTGCTAACGCCATCGCTTGCCTATAGGTAAGCCCATCTAGCTTTTTACTGAGAATATTATAATTAATTGACTCCATAGCTGGGTCGCCAAGTACATCAAAAACACTTTTAACGTCTGAAAACTGGATAGCAAGCAAGGCCGATGCAAATTCCATTCTCTTTCGTTCGGGCAGTTTCATAAGCATATCACTAATACTGTTCTGAATAGACTCTTCGCTACTACCATCGAAAACAAATTCATCCTGAGTGCTGGCACAACCCAGCAGAGTTACAAATACTATTGATAAAATTATAATTCTCATCATTTTCCTTAAAGATAACATCCAAGGTGATCCTCAAATGTTAATCGTAATCTGAATCCAATTCGCAATACTCCTGAGATGTAGAGCCGTCAGAATATGTAGTTGTATAACAAGCACCGCTACCAATAGACGCTTGATCTACTTTAATCTCATTAGAGGTTACTCCAGCTAATGAATCATAATAGCGAAAGAGTCTGCTTAAATCAGCTAAGCCGCTCTTAAGTTGCAGTACATCTTCAGTAAATTTTACGCCATCTTCAGAAATTGGAATTCCGGCGAATCTTCCTGCAAAGTAAGCTATAGAAGTGGGCTTTGCTGTTAAGTAAGATATACCACCTACAAAGACAAACTCTAACTCTACCCACCAAGTAGTACCGTCCTCAAATCCAACAATGCCAATCGTCGTAGTTACTGCGCCTTTTGCAAAGTTGTTCTGAATATTTGCGATACGTGTTTGGAAAGTTAAACTAAAATCAGTTAGATTCATCGCATTTTGTTGCTCTATTTGATAGCGGCTAAATGTACTAAGACGACTCAAATAATCCGTAACCCTATTCGCCGCCTCAAGAGGTTTTCTCAACGCATCGGCAGCACTTCCAAAAATGTCGCTAGAGCCAAAGTTGAATATTTCCCCTTTGAAGCCATTAACTTCGGTCCTTAAATTTTGCGCTTCTTCAAACGCTGCCCTGAGGTTGTTTTCGACCTGATCTTGATTGTATCTTAACGGCTTCATCTGTGCGTTAGAACTACTTCCAATACTTTCTAGCCTATCAAGGCTTGTAGGCGTAACAACAAACTCCCTGAACATGCCATCAGATGGGCTGTACACCATAACAATTTCGCTGCCTGCGGTGACGTTTAGAAAACCATAGGTCTGTGCAACATTCTCCATATTCGATTCGTTACATTGGTCACATACCAATATCTCTTTTATCTTGTCTATCGAAGCATTAGCTTCTCCATTAACGCCAATAGAAAACAGTAAAATAATATTCAATAACGTTTTTTTCATGAAACTTTCCGTTGTCCCTGCACAAAAAATGGTTATTTTTCACACCATAACATCACAAAAGTATCACGGGCATATAAGCTAATCAATATTTATGTAGAAATACTTTCATGCTCAGGTTGTGAGGCATATTCTGTTGATATCACTGTAAGCTAACATTGTTATCTGAGAACATGAAAAACAGCTTGCTTTAAAATACAGATAACATCAGATGGACCATGATCACTAGCTGCGCTGTTAAAAATTATGATTCGCATGCCTCGACTTCCTTTTCGGTGTTTCCGCCTCCCACTGTTTGACTAAATCCAGGCAGGTTCTCCAAGCACTGGGCGTTCCTTTCTTTTTGTCGTGCCAGTACTGAATGAAATCTCTGTAACGCTCAAACGTATAACTTAACGAATACTCTCTCATGACTTTGACAAGTTTCTCATGATAGATAGATTCTCTAACCCCGACACAAATCTCTTCATACTCATTAAGTAGATTGATAACCACATTCTGTCTACCAAAATTCGCATTTATCCATTCAACATTGGTGCTGTTTTCAAATGTGTAACTGCTATCTTCGTAGAGCAGTCTTAATAAATCAGAGACTCGAATATCAACCGCACTCAAACGCTCTAACGTTAATTTTTTTCGCTGGAACTGTTCTACACGTTCTTTTTCTTCTAGCTCTTTTTGATGTTCTGATTCTTCTTGATCAATCCGAGCCTGCTCAATACCTTGCGATAAGTTAAAAATAATCACAGTCACCACAACTGACGCAACGCCTGTCATAAGATTGGCGATATCCGTAAATGTTTTAGACATAGTATCTACCTCCAAACAGGGAAAATATTCAGACTTTACAATGTATTGTTTGCATCCAACTAAACACAAGAAGGGGCCACAAACCGCATATTACGTGCGAGTTAGATTGATATAACCTCTTAGTTTAAGATCCCTACTTGGCATTCTTTGCGTTTCTCGAACCTTGGTTTTTGGATCAGCGACAGTGCTATATTTGCTGCTCGACGGAAGCGTTTCATCCCATTTGAGCTTACCAATATTCTCTTCACTAAGATGTTTAATCCATTTCCGAGGTTTACCGCTCACCCAATCCAAGCTCAATGCAGAAGCATCACCAAACTGTGCGCCGTCTGTCACCCAAGATTTACCCCATGACCACATCATTATCGCGTCTTTGGCAGCTCTCTCACTAGGTTTGACGCTTAACGGTAGGTTACCGTTAATGCATTGCATACCTGGGTCAACCCACTTAAAAAGATCTTCTATGGCAAAAATTGGAACCCAGTGTTGAAAAGGCCCTCTCCTAGATGGTTCGTGTTTTGGCCTGCCAGGGATTACATAAAATAACACCAAAGGAACGCCACCTGCTTTGATGTCTTCGCGCAATGCTTCAACAAAACCCTCACCACCACTACTACTGGTTTCCTTAACCTCAGCGCTAACTCCTTCACACTGATTAGCGAGATCGGCTAAATCATCCGCATTCACAATTTCACCAGCAGCCGTATAACCAAGATCCTTCGCAGCTCTTCTTAAGACATAGATATTCTCATTACCCTTAAGGACAACCTTGTTATACTGCTGCGCGCTAAAATCCCTGTATTGCCCTTTTGTTGCGAACAGTGTCCATCCCGTTAAAATACGATAGGCCACATTAATAGCTGTTAACCCACATGTTGGGCCCCGCTGGTTCTGCGTCATCACCCAGGGCATATGACCAACAAACCTACCATTAAAACTTTCCACTAAGTCAGCTCCTTCCGTCGTTTAACAACGATGAAATGCGAGAATTTAAGAACAGGATCAATACTGCAAAGGCTAGCTATAGAGGTCAGCAAACCTTCATACATTAATGTACGTGTTAACGCCCCCAGTTCTATTACCTCTTATTACCAATAGGCGATGTAATAAGAGGTAATATCCTTACGCAATTCCTCTTCCTAGTATTGATGCCGAAGATAAACGATAACGAACCGATTCAGCGTCAACGGTGCTGTTCCTGTGTAGTACGTCATCGTCATTAACTCATGAATAATGTGCAACTACGATTAGGAGATCACATGTCAATCCAAGATACGCTGCCCAAATCTCGCTTAACCTTGCGTTATCGCACAGAGATCAATGGCGAACCCGAAGACATCGAACTACCGCTACGCCTATTAATTGCTGGCGACTTCTCAGGTACAAACACACATAAAAAGCCGTTTGACGAACGGAAAGTGTTGAGTTTCGACGGCAAGAACCTAAACAACATTATGAAAAAAATGAAAATTAAGTTACAGGTTAAAGATAGCAAAGAGGATCTACATACCATTCCTATCAATGATGTTGATTCTTTCAGGCCAGATCACATTGTCAGCTCCATAAAAAGTATGGATGAGATGGTCAGAGCAAAAAATATGCTCGGTTCATTGCTATCAAGTATCAACAATAGCAACAAATTCCGTAGAGCTTTAACAGCTCTTCTAGAAGACAAAGCGTCGTTAGAGTCTCTGCAAGAAAAGATGGCACCTGGTTATGAAGAAATAGCGACCTTACCCGAATCTTTGCGTGCCAAAGAAGCCAGTTAACCGTTACCGCGAATACATTTAGATAGGAATATAATCTTATGGCCGATCCAGAAGAAGTCACAAACAGCTCACCTATAGCGACATTGGGAGAAAGTCTCAATTACCAACCAGCTATTCTCGAATCGCTCCTGCAGAAAAAGCAGCGTTTACATAGTTTTGAAGAGCTAAAGAAAAATATCAATCAGTCATTAATACCGCTTGAAGATATTGATGATGATTTAAGTCTAAAAGTTATTGAAAAGGCTGTTAAAAAACTCACAGCTGAATCAGAAAAATTAGACACTTTTGTTAAAAGTATTGACGCAGAGTTAAAAACCGGTGTTATCAATGATGTAGAAAGTGATCTTAAAGGGCTAACAACAGAAACAGGCACGACGACAGGACTCATTGCCACAGCAAAAGCTGCGGCAGAACCCGACAAAGAAGCCGAAGAAGCAAAAGTAGTCACTGCATTCAAGAAGGTTACCACTATCACAACAACGCTTGGGAGCAGGCGTGCAACTATTGACGAGGCAATCCAAGAAGAGGAAACACTTGCACTCAATGAAAGTGAACAAGCAGCAGATTACTTTCTAGGGAGTCTCGCTACCGCATTGTTCAACAACATTTTGCCAGATGATAATGATGAACGGACGCCCTTGGCCTCTATTCGCGAAAAAGTAAGCAAAATTACCAGCGAAATAGATGAACGCCTTTACCAAGATCTCGATGCCATTATTCATGCTGAAGAATTCCAAGCACTTGAAGCCAATTGGGTTGGCCTTAACAACCTTATTGAAAGTACTGACTGGTCTGCGGATGTTAAAATCGACATCATCGATTGCACCAAGGAAGAACTAGGCGAAGACCTGGAAAACAATGAGGTTGACCTGATAAATGGTGATTTCTTCAAGAAAGTTTACGTTGCTGAGTATGATCAGTTTGGTGGACTTCCCTATGGCGCTATTATCGGCCTGTACGAATTCGAAAACACGGAAGACGATCGCGATTGGTTAAGCACAATGGGTAAGCTCGCCAACGCCAGCCATGCGCCCTTTATTAGTTCAGTGGGGCCTAAGTTCTTTGGTTGTAAAAACATTGATGAAATGGCTGAAATAAAAGATCTAGCCGCTCATATGAGCCACCCTCGCTTTGAAAAATGGCAAGCCATGCGCGATACAGAGCATGCAGCTTACATCGGGCTAACTTTGCCGCGTTTTCTATTGAGAACGCCTTACGATCCAGAAAACAACCCAGCGAAGGGCTTAGACTATAAAGAGAAGATCAACCTCAATAAAGGCGGTGAAGACTTCCTTTGGTGTAATGCGGCATTTCTTTTTGCTAAAAACATGATCCGCTCATTTGCTACATCAGGTTGGTGCCAGTACATCAGAGGACCCAAAGGTGGCGGCCAAATAAAACATCTGCCACGTTATGCATTTGATTTAAACGGCCAGCAAGAGTTCAAATCTCCCATTGAGATGATTATTCCTGACTACAGAGAGCTCGCATTCGCGGATGCTGGGTTTATACCACTCATACACCGTAAAGGTGGTTCTGAAGCTTGCTTCTTCAGTAGTCAATCCATCAAAAAGCCCAAAGCGTTAAAAGACCCGCGTTTAGCTGAAAACTCACAATTAGTCACTAACCTAGCGTACACCTTATCAATAACGCGTATTGCGCATTACGTAAAATGCATTATGCGTGACAACATTGGTAGCGCCGCTGATGACGCTTACATCAATAATGTTCTACAAACATGGCTTTCTAAGTATGTTACAACTGTCATTAACCCTGATGACTTGACGCTTAGGTATTACCCTTTCAAAGCAGCGCAGGTTACCACCACACCAAGAGAAGGCATGATTGGTTGGTACAATAGTGAAATAACCATACTGCCGCATATTCAGTTCGAAGGTTTAGACGTCGAACTAAAAATGGATGTTCGTATATAACGCATAGTATTGAAGTCCTTGGACATGCATGAGAAAGATAAACATGCACTGCCAAGGATGATGTGAATAACATAAAAGATTAAGAGAGGATTAAAACATGGCTTCTACATCATTCAACTGTAGTGTGAGTCAAGGCTTCAACTTCGAGAAAGATGCCCAAAATGTGGTCGGCCATCTCACATCATTAAAGATAGGCTCCAAGGAGTTTGCTAAGGATGTTGAGGTTATGGACCCAACAGCGATTAAAGACGATACAAAAATTAAGGTCGTTGGCGTGATATCAGGCATATTCTGGAATGGCGGTTATGCCGATCCATTAAGTATCAATAGCCAGATATCAACGGTGAACAAACAGGATGCCGTTGTCCTTCAACACTCCGATTTAAGTGACACCGCAGTCGAATATGACTATGTCATCTACGACTACGACCCAGTCGCAAAAGTTTATTTCAAAGCGTTCCACAATGACGAAACCACACTCAAAGGCTTAGTTGAAAAGTCTGGTGGAGGATTAAGTCTGGGTATTGAAATGGACCAATCGATGGAAGTTGTATCACCTAAAAATTACGGCCTTTACATCGGCATTATGCCACAAGAAGAAGCACAAACGATTCACTACGGTGTATCTAACACAGGTAAGTTTACCAAAGCTTGGGGGGTATCTGTTGCCGCTTAGACGCAACAATCTATGACATAAAGTGCGGGCATTCGAAGCAGAATAGACCCGCGCATAAATCAATGCCCACTTGGACGAGCAAACATTATGAGCACTCATCATTTAGCACCTGTGCATTGGCAGATGGGACAAACCCTATTGCCAGAGCATTTACTCGCACAGGAAAATGCCATAACAGGGGAAGCAAGATTGCGCCATATGAGCAATGGTGTCCCCAGCTATGGCATAAGCAAAATGTGCTGGGACGATAAATTGCTTGAGAGTGGAACGCTCAGCATAAATGACATACGTCTATTTACTAAACACCAGAATATACTCGTCGATTGCCCCGGTAATGCCAAAATTGTCAGCTCATCCATAGATTTCGATAAAGGTACAAAACCAGACGTTTTCTACACGATTGTGCAAGATAACAACCAGCCTCCAGAACCAACTAATTCTGTGCACCAGACAGAACTAAAACGCCGACTCTTTAAGATTGTTTTTAGCTTATCGCAAACACTTAGTGATGATACCTATTGCCTGAGTGACAACGAAAAAGTCATCGAAAAAGGAAAGCTGGCCACCTTTAGCCAAGATAAACATGACTGTTGGCGATTGTCTGAGCGTTACATTCCACCGTTAACGCAAGTTGGGTTTTCACCATTTCTCAGATTGCCTCTGCGTCAATTAAACGGATCATTAAGTCGTTATCTACGAGAAATACATGAACTGTATCAACAACAACAGCTACCCGAAATACGCCGTTTTGAGATTAAGCATTGCGTTAACAATTTAACGCAGAGCCTGCAGTACCTGGCCAATCACCTAGGCACACAAAAAGTAGCAGGAGAGATAAATTTTCATCCTTATTTTCTGTATGAGCAAT
>CAZVDU010000034.1:0-29946 GCA_964625615.1 uncultured Pseudoalteromonadaceae bacterium
ACCTGCGGATTAACAGTCCGTCGCTCTAACCAACTGAGCTAAGGGGGAACAGGTTGTTTGATTTAGCATTTAATGGCTCCCCCTCCCCGACTCGAACGGGGGACCTGCGGATTAACAGTCCGTCGCTCTAACCAACTGAGCTAAGGGGGAACAGGGTAAAATGCTAATAAATAGTTAGGGCGTAATATCCTAAGCTATTTGTGTTGCTTTCACTGGCTTTTTCTTTCGCTAAGTTTGATTAACAAAAGCACCGAGGTCGACAACGGGGGCGAATATTAATGAGCCTAAGAGTCGGTGTCAACAAGTTCGTATTCTTTTTTATAATACTGGTAGTTTTTTAACGGTTAGTCTTATTTTTTGGACGAATAGTGTTCAACGATCGCGATAAGAGATCAATATCGGGTTGTTTGATCTGGACAAACTTTTGCGGATGATCATTTCAGGTTAAATTATAACCCGTGAGATAAATTCTAATTAGTTATTTAAGAATGGCTTTTAGTTCTTCTTTAGTATATAGCTATTCAGAATGCCTGTGTATAAAAACAGTATTTAATAAATCTGTAACCTAAAATTAGCCCTCGTACAGTTAGTAGCGACTTACCTAAAATTATTGACATTAAGGCCAGAAACGCGCCCTTATTGGAGTGCCTCAAGTTATCCACTGAAACTGTGGATAACTATGTGGGTAGTTTTTGAATAGATCGTCAAAGACCAGTAAATTCGATGTCAATAGTTTCACCTGAAAAAAGTTATATTTTTTAAAACCTATATAATACAATGGCTTAGGCTAAGATCGTTTTGAATACATAACACTTGTTCGAAATTTAACCAGCGGTGCTTGGTGCTGTGTATTATTTGCGATGTCAAGAAAAAAAATTACTATTTTTTGTTGAAAATTGGCATTAAATTCTATATCAGACTTAGAATACAAACCTCACTACTCAAGAGGTAAATAAAGGCCATGATGCGTTAGGGTATTGGTTTAAATGACAAATTCATGACAGCGTCAAATTCAAGTCGATTGTTTTTCGTGCAATTGCATTGATCTTATGTTTTTGATCACCAGTGATATTTATCGTAATAAATGTGCAGTATGGCTGATTTGGCTTTTATTCATGAAATTGATCTATAGAGTGCTCTGCGTTAGTAAACCTCTTAACGCCTTTTGTTTATGTTGAGAATAAACAATGCGTCATTTCGAGGGTGTTTAATGAGGATATTGTTAAATCTTGTCGTGTTAGAAGAGCAAGTGATGTATTGCGAACACGTGCGATAAAGCATTTAAAATTCCAGGTGCACTAGAAATGAGACACCATGACAAGAATCGTTACTATTCTAGTCGTAGTCTTATCAGAGTGAATCCCGTATCATGTGCGTCCTTTTTAGTGTCGTATAAATATTATTAAGTGAGTGATACTTTAGTTGTCAAATCGTAACCATGATCTCGTCAATGGCCATATTCCTTCAACATTAAAGAAGATGACGATCCCTGTTATTGCAGGCATGATAATGTTGATGTCATTCAGTTTGGTTGACACATTCTTTATTAGTTTGCTCGGTACCGTGGAGCTTGCCTCTATAAGTTTTACGTTTCCCGTTACCTTTACCGTTATTAGCTTGAATATAGGGCTTGGGATAGGTACCTCGGCTTTAATCGCAAAGTATTTAGGATCTGGTGAAACATACATGGCGAAAGAGTTTGGCACGGGAGCGTTGATGCTGTCGGTCATACTCGTTGGTGCTTTATCCATTGTTGGTGTGGTTACCATTGAGCCTATATTTGGGTTGATGGGAGCGTCCTCAGAGCAGATGCCATACATTAAGGAATATATGGTGCTTTGGTATGTCTCCGGTGTTTTGTTAGCGATGCCTATGGTCGGAAATAGCGTGCTACGTGCTGCTGGTGATACTAAAACGCCTAGTATAGTTATGGCATTGGGAGGTTTGATTAACGCGGTATTCGATCCTATTCTTATCTTCGGCGTTGGGCCTATTCCTGCGATGGGGATCCAGGGCGCAGCAGCAGCAACTTTGATTGCATGGTTTGTAACAACAGCCTATGTACTATATTTGTTGAGTGTTAAACGCAAATTGATATTACCTCGGTTACTCAACTGGGAAGAGTTTAAGTTTACAACACCTAAGATTCTTAGTATTGGACTGCCAGCTGCCGGTGCAAATATGCTAACGCCCGTAGCGGGGGGAGTGTTGACAGCAATAGTAGCCTCTTACGGAACAGAAGCCGTTGCAGCTTGGGGAGTAGGAAGCCGAATAGAGTCAATTGCAAGTATAGTCGTGCTTGCATTGTCTATGACGTTACCTCCTTTTATTAGCCAAAATTTTGGGGCTGATAAAATTGCACGTGTTTCCCAAGCTTACTGTTTCACTATGCGCTTCGTTATCATATGGCAAATTGGTATTGCATTACTCATGATGTTGATATCGCCTCTTATCGCCTCGATTTTTGCCGAAGAGGAAGAAGTTGCTGAGCTACTACAGCTATTCTTGTTTATTGTCCCTCTTGGTTATGGCCTTCAAGGTATTATTATCCTGACCAATTCGTCGTTAAATGCGATGCATAAACCCATGATGGCACTTGTGTTAAGTGTATTGAGGTTGTTTGTATTCTTTGTACCTATTTCTTATCTGGGTAGTCATCTCTATCAATTAGAAGGTATGTTTTGGGGTGGTGTCATTGCTAATTTATGTACCGCTGTGGTCGCTTATTTGTGGTTTACTAAGCTCCTAAAGCAAGAGTCTATGACGACTCTTGCTGCACAATAGAGTGTGATTGTGGATCGCGGTTTTGATTTAAAGTCACAATACAAGCCAGCAGGCGATCAGCCTACTGCTATAGCATCTCTTGTCGAAGGTTTAGAAGATGGCCTAGCGTGCCAGACGTTACTCGGAGTTACAGGATCAGGTAAGACATTCACCATGGCAAATGTCATCGAGAGAGTGCAAAGACCGACCTTAATATTAGCGCATAACAAAACCCTTGCAGCTCAGTTGTATGGTGAGATGAAAGAATTCTTTCCTAATAATGCTGTTGAGTACTTTGTTTCATACTACGATTACTATCAGCCTGAAGCATACGTCCCTACCACTGACACGTTTATCGAAAAAGACGCTTCTATTAACGAGCATATAGAACAAATGCGTTTGTCGGCGACTAAGTCATTACTGGAGCGGCGAGACGTTATCATTGTATCTTCCGTTTCTGCAATATACGGCTTGGGTGATCCAGAGTCTTATATGAAGATGTTACTGCACCTTCGACAAGGTGACTTGATGGATCAACGCGATATTTTGCGCAGACTAGCTGAGCTTCAATATACGCGAAATGATGTTAGTTTTGAACGTGGCACTTTTCGGGTAAGAGGAGATGTTATTGATATCTTTCCTGCCGACTCTGAGAAACAAGGTGTTCGCGTTGAACTGTTTGATGAAGAGATTGAGCGGATTAGCTTGTTTGATCCATTAACGGGAACGGTAGACAAAACGGTTGCTAGAACAACCGTGTTTCCTAAAACACACTACGTGACGCCTCGTGAAAAGATTGTTGGTGCAGTCGAATCAATAAAAGACGAATTAAAAGATCGAAGTGCCCAGCTAAAGTCGAATAATAAACTAGTGGAAGAACAACGCATTGCTCAACGCACACAGTTCGATGTTGAGATGATGTTAGAGCTTGGATATTGCTCTGGGATTGAGAATTACTCACGTTACTTATCGGGTAGGGCACCGGGCGAACCGCCACCGACTTTATTTGACTATTTTCCAGCCGACGGGTTGTTATTCATTGATGAATCACATGTCACAGTTTCTCAGATTGGGGCTATGTATAAAGGTGACCGATCACGGAAGGAAACCTTGGTTGAGTTTGGTTTCCGCTTACCTTCTGCTTTAGACAATAGACCACTTAAGTTTGATGAGTTTGAGAGTCTTTCAAAACAAACTATCTATATTTCTGCGACACCGGGTAAATATGAACTAGAAAAGTCTGGTGATGATGTTGTTGAACAAGTTGTTAGGCCAACTGGACTTATTGATCCTGTGATCGAAGTACGACCAATTGCCACGCAAGTGGATGATTTACTGTCAGAAATTGGTAAGCGTGTTGCATTGGACGAACGCGTCTTGGTAACAACGTTAACTAAGCGTATGTCTGAAGACTTGAGTGATTATCTGGATGAGCACGGTGTAAAAGTACGTTATCTGCATTCAGATATTGACACAGTAGAGCGTATTGAGATTATTCGTGATTTACGTATCGGTAAATTTGATGTGCTTGTTGGGATTAATTTGTTGCGAGAAGGTTTGGATATGCCAGAAGTCTCTCTCGTTGCTATTTTGGATGCTGATAAAGAAGGATTCTTGCGTTCTGATCGTTCCCTGATTCAAACCATGGGTCGCGCAGCTCGACACCTTAACGGTAAAGCTATTTTATATGGCGATCGCATAACAGGGTCGATGGAGCGAGCGATCGGTGAAACTGAACGCAGACGTGAAAAGCAAATCGCTCATAACTTGGCCAATGGCATTACCCCTCAAAGTTTGAATAAGCCTATTACTGACATTATGGACGTTGGTGACTCTACAAGTCATACGGGCGGCGTTAGATTGCGCAAAGTCGCTGAATCTAAACCAACCTACCAAGGAATGTCTTCCACTGAACTTATGGCGAAAATCAGTGAACTTGAAAAGCAAATGTTTACCCATGCTAAAAACCTTGAATTTGAGCAAGCTGCATCGGTTCGAGATGAAGTTGAAGTTCTAAGAGCATTGACAATAAAACAAGCGTAATCTTTACGTTGTTAGAAATAACGCTTTTCAACGTTTATTCTCTATCAATAATACTTGTATAACCTCCCGTCATTCATATAGTATTAATTCATATACGTGACATGAGTGATAATAATAATGATAAATCGCCTTCAAGAATCCGATATAAAGCTTCTTCGTGTTTTTTTCGCCGTAGCATCTTGTAATGGATTTACCGCTGCTGAACCTGTATTGCGTATGCAGCGCCCCAATATCAGTGCAGCGATTAAGAAGCTGGAAGAGCGCCTTGATTTAGTGTTGTGTCATCGTGGCCGAGGCGGCTTTCAGATGACAAAAGAAGGTGAGCTAGTTTTTCAAGAAACGAAACGTATATTTAACTCGTTTGACAGCTTTGTTTTCAACTTAAAAAGCTTACATGATGATTATTCTGGACATATTACTCTTGTTCTTATGGCGAGCCTGCCGCTGCCTATAGTGGAAGCTGTTGGTGAAGCAGTTAAGAGTTGCATGAAGAAATTCGATGATATCCACTTCAACATCCAAACGCGCTTGTACCATGAGGTAGAGCATGTTGCGCTCTCAGGTGAATGTCATTTAGTATTGTCGAGCTATGATATGGTAAAGCCCGAATCAGTGACTTTCCATCCGGTCGAAAGTGCTATGAAAGGTAGGCTTTATTGCTCAAGTAAGCACCCATTAGCCAAATATAGAAATGGTATTCCGGAAGGCGTTAAACTTGATACTTATCCTGCGATAGGGATAACAGGGTTATCATCTTCGAATTACGTTAAAGATGAGCAACGTATGGCAATTCAAACCTTTTCTGATTCGTATGAATCATGTATGGCGGCAATTATGACCGGCCAATACATTGGGTTGTTGCCAGACTACTTCGCTAAATCAAATCCAACGCTAGGATTATTGCCGGTTGGTGGTGACTCTCATAGCTTCGCGCACGATTTATTCATTATCAATGGCAAAAATACACGTCTTAACCCTGTACTCAGGCATTGTATCAAAGAGCTATGTTACTTTATTAAAGAGAGTGACTTTAACTAGAACTTATCAAAAGTTATTTAAACACCCATATCTTTTGCGTTACGAAGGTAACCGCTGGTGTTAGCATGACCATGCCGATAATAGCGAAGTTTGGATCAACGGCTAGCATTTCAGAGGTGAGGTGAATCCAAAATACGTTTAATAAAAACGATAGGGCAGTACTGGCGCCAAATTTTATCAATGTAACCCTCTCGCTTTTAACTGTATTTTGAGCAAAAGTAACATGCCTTTGCCCTAAATAAGATGCTGTAAACGAAAAGAAGAAAGCGATGATGTTGGCCCATTGAGGAGATGTTGTTTCTGTTGTGCTTAGCAGTGAATATATGCTCACATGGATAACAGTGACCAGCAAGCCAATGCTAATAAATTTTATTAAAATCAAAGTTTTGTCATTTCTTTATGGTGTATTTTAGAGGTAATCTAGCGGATCTGTAGCGCTGTTTTTTTCAAAGGCTTCTAATCGTTCCTGGCAAGCGCCGCATTTTCCACAAGCTTTTTCTTGCCCATTGTAACAGGTCCATGTCATGCCATAGTCTAGCCCCATTTTTAAGCCATCTGTCAGTATGTCAATTTTTGAATGGTGTAAGTAGGGGGTTTTGATGGCAACTGACTCATAGTTTGCAATAGCACAAACGTTATTCATTGCATCAACAAATTGGGGGCGGCAGTCTGGGTAAATGGCGTGATCCCCAGAATGTGCACCGTAATAAACGTCTGGTGCACCTATTGATACTGCATAGCCAACTGCCATAGATAAGAGGATCATATTTCGATTCGGGACGACTGTTTGCTTCATGCTGTCTTCTTCATAATGTCCTTCAGGTACTTCTATATCGCCGGTCAGCGATGAGCCTCCAATCAGTTCATTAATCGCACTAATATCAATAATTTTATGTTTTATACCTAGGATTTTGCAGGCTCGAGCGGCATAATCCAGCTCCTTTTTGTGACGTTGCCCATAATTGAATGACAACGCATAAGGGGTATCACCCTGCTTTATGACCTTATTTAAGATGGTGAATGAATCCATTCCACCAGAGAAGATGACCACGGCTTTTTGTGTCATAGTGTGTAATTCTGCTAATAATGTTCTATTGCGTAGATTCTATTGAAACTGAGTTGAAAATGCCAAACCAGATGACCTATAAAATCAATGAAATGTTCGAAACTATTCAAGGAGAAGGATCATATACGGGCCTTCCGTCTATTTTTATCCGTCTTCAGGGGTGCCCCGTTGGGTGCCCGTGGTGTGACACTAAGCACACATGGTTGGTTAGTCCTGATAATGAGAGTTCATCTCAACAGGTGCTCAATAAAAATCAAGAATCTGAACAATGGTTTTCTGCCAGCAGTGCAAAAGTTCTAAAATTGTTTACTGAACAAGAATACACCGCTAAACACGTTGTTATTACTGGCGGTGAACCTTGCATGTTCGATTTGAATGAACTCACTTCTAAACTTATAAATGATGGTTACAGTGTGCAGATTGAAACCAGTGGCACATTTGAGATTAAAGCTGATGAAAAGACTTGGGTTACCTTATCACCTAAGGTAAATATGCCTGGGAAACTTCCTGTTTTACAACAAGCTATAGATCGCGCGAATGAATTTAAACACCCTATTGCAATGCAGAAGCATGTAGAGGAATTAGAAGACATTTTAGATAGGCGTTCAAAAAAGGGATCTGCACTAATTTACTTACAACCGATAAGTCAGCAAAAAAGATCAACTGAGCTGGCTGTGAGCACTTGTATTAAGAAAAACTGGCGTTTATCGTTACAAACACATAAATTTATAGGCATCGAATAAAAAGTCAGAGTGATAACGACAATAATAGGAAGGGTATGCCAGATATCAAGCAGTTCTTCGAGGTATTTGCTCGTGCGTACGATGAAAAGAGTGCCGAAAGCATTGCTGCGTGTTATAGACAACCTTGCGTCTTAATGAGTGATGATAAACAGCACATGTACTCAACGCGCGAAGAAGTTTTAGAGTTCGCCAATCATGTCTTACAACGCTTTGACAAATTAGGTGCAGTAAACCATTCAGCCTCTGTCATACATTCACTGAAGATGTCTGAAGACGTTCTCTTTGTACAAGTTAAATGGGAAGCTTCTAACGAGGAGAGAGAGCGGTTATTTGGGGGCCATGCTTCCTACACAATGAAAGTAGACTCAGAAGGTTCTCTCAAAATTATGATTTCTGTCTTAGACGATGAAGAAAAAGCGATGTCGCAATTATTGGACGCACAATGAGGGGTTTATACCTGTTTATTGGGTTATTCATATACTTGCATTCTACAGGAGCGTTAGGTGCTACTTGGAGTATTGTCTATCCTAAATCAGAGGTTGAGCAAGATAAGCGAGATGAATACCCAGTTGCTCTCTTGAAGCTTGCCTTAGAGGAGACAGGTGTTAATTTTGATGTCTCGCCGTCGAGTACATCCTTAACTAAGTCAAAGGCACTGAGGCAGCTTGCGTCAAATCGGGAGATTAATGTTGCTTGGAGCATGACAGGTGACCAACGTGAAGACGATTTATTGCCTATCCGAATCCCAATCTACAAAGGCTTGATCGGTTGGCGTGTATTTCTGATAAAAGAAGAAAGCAAACGCAACTTTAATCAAGTGCGTAGCCTTTCAGATCTATTGCAAATGAGTCCAGTTCAGGGGCACGATTGGCCTGATACCAAAATACTGCAAGCTAATGATTTTGAAGTGGTAACGGCGCTGAATTATGACAGGTTGTTCGACATGTTAAATGAAGGCAACGCTGACTTCTTTCCGCGCTCTGTCGTTGAAATATGGGATGAGGTTGACATGCATGATTATGAACAGCCTTTTGCTATTGAGCAATCTATCGGTATAAAGTATCCAGCTGCCGTGTATTTTTTTGTTAATAAGAAAAGTACAACATTGGCGAGGCTTTTGAAAACCGGATTGGAGTCAGCGGTAAAATCTGGTAAATATGACGAACTCTTTATGTCCGTACATCAACCGATTATTGAAAAGGCTAAGATGAATGAACGCCAATTTTTCACATTAGATAACCCTGTACTGCCTAAAAACACACCAGTAGACAGAAAAGAACTTTGGTTCGATATCAAACCGAAAAATTAACCGTACTGTTTGTGCTCCGCACCAGTAACTGAAGCGGAGCCGGGCGTACCTTGTAACAGTGATTAGCCGTTGCCGTGAACGCCTAACATTGAACGTCCTGATGGATCTGCCATATCTTTAAAGCTCGCATCCCACTCTAATGCCTCGACCGTGCTGCAAGCGATTGACTTACCACCTGGAACACATTGAGCTGCGCTTTCTTGTGGAAAGTAGCCTTCAAAAATAGTGCGATAGAAGTAGCCTTCTTTAGTGTCTGGTGTGTTGGTAGGGAATCTAAATGCAGCATTAGCAAGTTGCTGGTCAAGCACTTCTTGCTCAACATGATCTTTGATCGAATCAATCCAGGAGTAGCCAACACCATCACCGAACTGTTCTTTTTGGCGCCACAATACTTCAGCGGGTAGATACTCACCATTATCAAAGGCTTTTCTCAGTATCCACTTTTCCATCTTTTCTTTACTGCACATTTTGTCTGCTGGGTTTAAACGCATTGCCACGTCCATAAATGCTTTATCCAAGAAGGGTACCCTCGCTTCCACTCCCCATGCGGATGTAGCTTTGTTCGCACGAGCGCAATCAAACATATGCAGTCGTTCCAGTTTTCTTACCGTTTCTTCGTGGAATTCCTTAGCATTGGGTGCTTTGTGGAAGTACAGGTAGCCGCCGAATATTTCATCCGCACCTTCACCTGACAGCACCATTTTAATCCCCATAGCGCGTATCTTACGAGACATTAAATACATCGGCGTTGCTGCGCGTATGGTAGTTGTATCGTATGTTTCTAAGTAGTAAATAACGTCTCGAATGGCATCTAAGCCTTCTTGGATTGTAAAATGGATCTCGTGATGCACAGTGCCGATCATATCAGCGACCTTCTTTGCAGCAATGAGATCTGGCGCGCCCTCAAGACCAACGGAAAATGAGTGTAATCTAGGCCACCAAGCGTCTGATTGATCATTGTCTTCAACACGCTTAGCCACATATTTTGCTGCAATTGCAGATACCAGCGACGAATCTAATCCGCCAGAGAGTAATACAGCATATGGTACATCGGACATGAGGTGAGATTTGACGGATTTCTCAAAAGCTTCTTTAAGTTCATCAAGATCTGTACTTTGTTGCTCGACAGCCGAATGGCTCATCCAATCTCGCTGATAGTACTTTTCTAGTTGCCCCTCGTTACTCCAAAGGTAATGGCCTGGAGGGAATTCGGTAATGGTTTTGCAAATGGGCGCTAAAGCCTTCATTTCAGAGGCTACGTAGAAGTTACCGTGTTCATCGTAGCCAGTGTATAGTGGGATAATACCTACATGGTCACGTGCTATTAAATACGCGTCTTTATCTTTGTCGTATAAGATAAAAGAAAACATACCTTCGAGCATATCGATGAAATTTGCACCGTGTTGCTCATAAAGAGGTAATATTACCTCACAATCTGACTTTGTTCTAAAGTCATAAGGTTGCTCTAATGCTTCTGCTAAGACTTTGTGATTGTATATTTCGCCATTAACTGCAAGTACCTTATTTTCATCTCGGCTGACCAATGGCTGAGCACCTGTATCAACATCAACAATTGCAAGACGTTCGTGGCATAGAATAGCATTATTATTATTCCAAATACCCGACCAGTCAGGGCCGCGATGGCGCAGTTTTTTGGAAAGCTCTAACGCTTGAGTTCTAAGTTCTGATACATCACTTTTGATGTCCAGAATGCCGAAAATGCCACACATAAGGGTAAATCTCTCTTAAATCTATTGAAAATGAAGTATATGTTCTAAAAAGTAAGCTAAATAGCTCTATAAGAAGTGTAAAACTATCGCAGTTTTTTAGAAGGCGAGCCTCGAATGTGCCAGCACTGGTATAAATTGCAAGCTTAATCCTACGTTTTTTTGATGTTTGATGTCTTTTTTCGGTGAAAGGAAGAAAAAAGCGCCTCGAACGGGCGCCTTTTAACGTTTTATTAACAACTTATTGTCGTTTAAACTCTGCCGTAGGTAGCCACTTTGGCCAATCCGTGGAGTTCGCAATATCGTAGCCAACTTCGAAATACATCTGTGTATCTTCTACTATGCCGCCAAAGTCCCAGTTTTCGCGAAATTCATCGCAGACTTGATGGTAACAACCTCTGTCAGTAACATTTGCTCGTTTGCGATACGCTGCGGTCGCTTCATCTATAGGTACAGCGCCACCTTTTGCGTATAAAGCGGGTACGCCAAGTTTAGCGAAACTGAAGTGATCAGAGCGGTAGTAATAGCCTGCTTCGGGTCTATCCTCTTGCGCTAAGTAGCGGCCTTGACGGGTAACCGCTTTTTTAAGGTAGGTTTCTAGTTCCGATTTTCCGAAACCGATGACAGCGACATCTTTGGTCTTACCTAACAAATTCAATGCATCCATATTAATGTTAGCTACTGTTTTATCGAGAGGGTAAATAGGATGTTCTGCGTAATACTTCGATCCCAGCAACCCTTGTTCTTCTGCGGTTACGATAAGAAAGGTTGATGATCTGGCTGGGCGTTTTTCCAGTTGAGTAAAGGCTTTAGCGATGGATAACAACGACGCCATACCTGTTGCGTTATCGCGCGCACCGTTATAGATTTGATCACCTTTTTTGCTGGGATCTGTGCCTAAATGATCCCAATGTGCTGAATAAACAATGTGTTCATCTTTAGCATTAGCGCCAGGTAATGTAGCAATAACATTGTGGCTTTTAGATTTTTGGATGCTGCTATTAACAGTAACCGATGCGTTTATATTCATCGGCGTTGAATAAGGGCCTTTTGTCGCTTTAGCTTTTTCGGTCTCGAAATCTAAGCCGGCTTCTTTAAACGCTTTGTGAGTAGCTTCTAATGATAGCCAACCCTCGACGGCAACGCGGCTCTTACCACCATCTTCGCTGACTAATCCATATTGGGGACCGCTCCAGCTATTTGCTACCACAGTCCAACCATAAGACGCTGGTGCTGTTTCGTGCACAATTAAAGCTGCCTCTGCCCCTTGGCGGCTGGCTTCTTCATATTTGTAGCTCCAACGCCCATAGTAAGTCATCGTTTTACCTTGGAATTTGCCACTATCTGGGTTCTCAAAGCCGGGATCGTTTACCAAGATTACAACGGTCTTACCTTTAACATCTAAGCCTTCATAATCATTCCAGTTATACTCTGGGGCGTTGACGCCATAGCCGACAAACACTAGCTCAGAATCTTTTAAATCAACCCGTTCTTGTTCTCTGTGTGTTGACGCTACCATGTTTTCTTTATAGACCAATTGTTGAGAACCCACTTGCATTGTCATATCGGGATCTGCAACAATCTTTACTAAATCAACAGGTTGTAGGTAGCTGTTACCATTTCCAGGTTCTAGACCCATCGCTTTGAATTGTGAAACGAGGTAATCCAACGTCTTTTTTTCACCATTCGTTGTTGGCTGTCTACCCTCAAATTCGTCTGATGATAAAGTGCGCGTATAGTTTTTAAGCTCGTCATCACTTATTTGATTGTAGACACGCTCGAAGTCGATACTTGAACCCGATGTTTCATTCGATGATGTATCAGCGCATGACGCAAGCAGAGATGAGCCAAGAAAAGCAACGGCTAGTCGCAAAAAATTATGGTATTTCTTTTTCATTATTGTTCTCGGTTTAGGACGATTTTATAAAGCGAAAGTCAGTTGAATGTAGCAGTATAGAGAATTAGATTGACTAAAACGAGTGTTAGAACAAAGTGCTTAGGTGACTTCAGTGATATGAGTAACGAATGGGACACAACATTTTTAAAGGCAATATACTTTGACGATCTCAGGCATCTTTTTGACTTACATCGCCTACAAGTTTGGCCGGATACGAGTTGGCTAAATGAACAACAAGAGCAAGACATTAGAAACGTTAGCTTTGTTGAGAATGAGCAATATCAGGCGGATAGTCGTTACTATGAACAGATTATCTTTGAAGACAAAGCCGTGCCAACGAGAGCTGAAAGCTGGCACGATCTCTTTAACGCACTAGTTTGGTCGTTATTTCCTAATACCAAACGGATCCTGAACCAGCAACATATGGAAGATATTAGAGAGTATGGATTATCCCCAAGGACAAAACGAAGGAACCATATCACGCACTTTGATGAATGCGGCATTGTATTGGCGTTTTCTAATGCAGAGCTGATTAAACAATTAACCGAACATGATTGGCATAGAGCTTTTGTCGAGAACAGAGGTTTGTGGGGTAAGGAGATTCAACCTGTTGTCTTTGGTCATGCCAATTATGAAATGTTACTTTCTCCCTTTATAGGGTTGACTGGGAAATGGTTAGGGATTGAAGTAGCTGAAAGCTTTTTTTACGAGACTCTGGAAAATCAATACCGACACTTAGATGCAAAGTTAGCAAGTGTAGCTACTGATGGAGTTTTTTCTAATAAAGGTTGTTTAAAGCCTTTACCTTTGCTTGGCATACCTAGGTGGCATAAACAAAATAACCACCCAGGGTTTTATGATAATGTCGATTACTTTCGTCCTAAACGACTAAAATGATTGTCCAAATGCCGCCTATAACAGCATAGGGTAAGACAGCAATAATGTTTGATTTTTTACTGCCTAAATCTGTCCAACGGTTAATACCAACAGCCGTTAAATAAATAGTCCATAGCGTTGTTAGACTGATACTCTGCAAATAGCTAAACCACTCATGATCGGGAGCTATGTCAAGTATATAAGCCACTGACGTTGGGGCTAATATGGCAGGGTTCATCTGATCGCTACCAACAATGAGGACCAATAATGTTGCTAGAAAACCGCTAATAATGGTTGGAACCGAAACCCAGAAGGTAAATCCAAACCAGTCAGTGAATCCGTTGATATTCTCTTCATCACCTTTAGTTGATAAGTTTAAATACAAGGCCAAAATAGCACTGGCAATTATTAAAAATAAAGGTGTTGCGTAAACACTCAGTTTAGCAGTGTCCTTGTTGAGTAAGGCTCTTTGTGCTTCGATCTCGGCAGGACTTAAATTCACTGTTTGAGCCGCAAGTGTCACGTCTAAATACCATTCAAAGTTGATGGCTTCGAAATACAAGTAGTTTGGTATTATAGCCGCGATAGATATGAGTAGGAATGGAATCCAAGACCAATTTTTGGCATCTTCCAATACCTCAAAAACACCGTTGGGTTTGAGGATAATCTGTAAACAGGCTTGAAAAGGGTTTGTTACTGCAGTCGTCATTGTTTATGAATCCGTATTATCAATCGTCGTATATTACTAATCAATTTGGGTTACTGGATAGTGTTCTCTAACAGTAGTCAGTAGGCCCACAATATTCTTACAACCAATCTTACAATTAAACAGATAACCAGTGATATGTGTGAAAACCGAACTCTATATGCGTGCTGTAAATAGGGTGATTGTTCGATATTTCAAAAAGTCATTGCAATGTAACCTTTTGGTTGCTATAAGTAACCCTAAGGTTTCATTTTGGGTGCTTTAGGTAGCTTTTTAGGTGTGATATGAGTTTAGAATCTACGGTCGAAAAAGCCGAAGCTGTTGATGATTTTATTAGCAGGATTGCCGTTATTATGTTGGTGATGTCTGTTAATTTTACATTGACGACTTTGCAGTATGTAGTGAGCGAATCAGTTGGAGAAGTGATGGATAAGATACAAGCAGTGTCTATGCTGCTTGCTGGGGCATGGATAATGCCTAGTTTCTGGCGATTAAAAATGAGCGGCGCTAACGAGATGTTTGCAACCGACAGTTATATTTCGTCGGTATTTAAAAGAGCTGCCGTTAAAGCGTTTTGTTTGACCTACTTATTTCTCATTATTGTTGAGATAGCCGCAAGAGCATCTTGGCTGAATGTTCCATCTGAATTTTACCTTAGCAGTACGTTGGCGTTTACAACGGCAACTTTCAGTGTAGCGTTTTTTATCTTCAATCGTTCTGATGAGCATATTGGTTAAATAGATGACGTCAAAGCTAGAAAATAGAATTAGGGTGCTGCGCGCTGAACACAAAATAAGTCAGAGTGAATTGGCTTCAGAGATCGGCGTTTCAAGGAAAACGATTAGCACCATCGAAGTGGGAAAGTTTGTCCCATCTACTGTTATAGCATTAAAAATGGCGGCCTTCTTTAACGTGCCGGTAGAACAAATATTTACGTTAACGAAAGTATAAGGTGCTCTAGTTTAATAAATTAAATTACATAATTTACAATAGGTTGTAGTTTTTTTAATTGAATCTGTAATAAAAATTCCACACCTGAGACTAGTTTAGAAAAATGATAAGTAAAAGGAAGACATATGATTGAAGTTAAGAATCTGTCGAAGAAATTCGCAGTGGAAAACCCCAAAAAGCTTTCTGAACAAGAGCGGCTAGATCCTCGATTAAAAGGCCGTTTCTTTAACTCAGTGTTAGACGTTAGCTTTGAGTGTGCACCTGGTCAGGTATTGGCATTACTTGGTCCTAATGGTGCGGGTAAAACAACCACATTACGCATGTTGTCGACTGCATTACAGCCGAACTCAGGGGAAATCTTGGTTAACGGTATTGATGTCTTGAAAAAGCCTATTGTCGCTAGACAAAAAATTGGTTTTTTGTCTGGATCGACAGGCTTATATGGTCGTTTGACAGGGCGAGAAAACATTGAGTACTTTGGCAAGCTACATGGCCTAGATGAAGCAACCACCAAACAACGTATTGAAGAGTTAGCCGTATTGCTAGATATGGAAAGTTTTCTCGATAGACGAAGTGAGAGCTACTCTACGGGAATGAAGCAAAAAGCATCAATCGCACGATCTGTCATCCACAAACCAGAAGTTGTGATTTTAGATGAGCCGACTACGGGCTTGGATATTATGGCAACACAGACTGTATTACAGTTTATTAAACGATTGACCAATGATGGCATTCCAGTGATTTTTTCTACTCATCATTTGGAAGAGGTCTCGGAACTTTGTAGTCATGTTACCGTGATTGACCAGGGGACCACACGCTTCAATGGTACCATTGAGAGTTTTAGGGGATTGGCTAATGACTCTCTAAACGATTCCTTCTTGTCAGTGTTGGCTGACCAATCTAATAGTCCATCACCTGCTGATGAACCCGTTTCAGCATCAGCATAAGGAGATCAGCATATGTGGTTAGTTTTTCAAAAAGAGATTAAAGAGTTATTACGTGATAGACGCTCGCTGTTTTTCATGATTGCGTTGCCTTTGTTATTGTTTCCAGCCATTTTTGGGATAATGGGGTATTTTACAAGCAAGGCTATTAATGAGGCTGAAACAAGAACTCTGTCCTACGCAGTGGTTGGTGAACAGTATGCACCGGCGTTAATGACTAGGATTGATGACATTGAGTCGTTCGAACGAAAAGAGATTGATAGTGGGTTGGAGTATGCAGATATCATTAATGAAGGCGATATCGACTTCATCTTGAAAATTCCTGCCAACTTCGAGCAATCAGCCGAGCTTGCTGAACAGGTTTCTGTTGAACTTTACCTTAATGAAGCGTCCCTCAATTCAGTGTTTAAGCGCGTGAATGATATTGTTGATGCTATGTCTATTGAACGACAAGACCTAGCGTTTTCTATGCGTAATATTAGTGATAGCCAGAAAGAGGCGATGTTGAAGCCTATTGTTTTAGATAAAGTTGATATTGCAGATAAGCGAGAAAAGCTTGGCGAGGATATCGGTGGATTAGTGCCATATTTCATCTTTATTTTATGTTTACAAGGTGCGATGTTTACCTCTATTGACCTTGGTGCTGGCGAAAAAGAGCGTGGAACATTGGAAACGCTATTAATATCACCTATTGAGCGTAACCAAATCATACTAGGGAAGTTCTTCACTATATGTGTTGCTGGTATAACGACGGCCTTGGTCACTGTCTCCAGTATGGCTATTTGGGGGGTGATAGTAGGTCAAGGGTTGGCTATTGAAGTTGTTACTGATTTCATGTCGCAGATAGGCACTATAGATTTTATTTTGGTCTTCCTGATGTTAATTCCTGTTGTTGCCATATTTGCTTCAATTCTTTTGACGTTGTCGATCTACGGTCGGAGTGTTAAAGAGGCGCAAAGTTACGCTGGAAGCCTTACGCTTGTTGTTTTCTTGCCGGTTATTTTAGCGATGTTACCAGGTAGCTCGCTCGATGGCGGATGGGCTTGGGTGCCATTAACGAATGTTGCTCTTGCGATGAAGGAGTTGATTAAAGGCACAATGGATTATTTTGCTCTTATTGCGATCTTTGGTTCAACGGTTGTGATTGCTGGTGCTCTGTTGTCATTTTGCGTTTATTGGAGTAAACAAGAGAAAGTTTTATTCAGATAAGAAGCTGTTTTAAAAACAAAACCCGCTAATTTAGCGGGTTTTGTCGTTTATGAACAAGCGATAATTATTAGGCTCAAGTCCTAGTAACATCGACAAAGATCTTCAGTTTTTGGCCAGGTTGAAGATATTTCTTACGGTTTAGCTGATTCCATTTCTCAATATCTGAAATAGCAACTTTAAACCGGCTTGCAATACGTGCCAGTGAGTCTCCATTTCGCACTGTGTAAGTTAACGTGCGCATGACGGCATTGCTTGTTTGTTCTTTTGAAACTTGATTAACCCACACCACTAATTTTTTACCAGGTTTCAAAGGGTCCGTTGGTGCCATGCCATTCCATTTAGCTAGGCTACGCAGATTAACGTTGTACTCTCGGCTAATATCCCACAATGTGTCTCCGGAGTTAACAAGTCGAGTAAGTTTGTGAGATCCTCTGGGCTTTGACTGGGTCGCAGCAAGCCTCTGGTCACTCGATAACGAATAGCTATCAAGGGATTTCAACGCGACAGGAATTAGCAGAAACTTACCTGCTCGTATTACATTGCCTTTAAGGTTATTGGTTGTTTGAATCACATCAACGCTTGTATGGTATTGTTTGGCGAGTTTGAGCAAGCTATCGCCATTTTTAACCTTGTGCCTCACCCAGTTAAGGCGTTTGTTGTCATCGATTTCTTCAAGAGAATGCTTAAATTGAGAAACTTTATCTATAGGTAAGAGCAATCTGTGGGGACCTTTAGGATCAGTTGCCCATCGATTAAACGCTGGGTTCAGTGCGTGTAGCTCCTCAACAGTGAGGCTTGCTAGATCTGCTGCCATTGCTAGATCAATTTGAGAGCCAATATCGACAATTTCTACCTGAGGTGTATTGTTTATTTTAGGCCACTGGAAAGCTAATTCCTCGCTGCGGCTTAACATGTCAGCCAGTGCAAGTAATTTGGGGACGTAAGCGCGAGTTTCCCGGGGTAAATCCAAAGACCAGAAATCGACTGGCTTGCCAGCTGCTTTATTCTTTTTAATGGCTTTCTTAACACGGCCTTCGCCACTGTTATAAGCCGCTATTGCATGTAGCCAATCACCATCAAACATATTGTTGAGGTATTTTAGATAGGCTAGGGCGCCTTGTGTGGCAGCGAAGACATCACGGCGGCCGTCGTACCACCAGGTTTGTTTTAATCCAAAGCGTTTACCTGTTCCTGGAATAAATTGCCAAACACCAGCTGCGCGGCCGTGTGAGTATGCGAATGGGTCAAAAGCACTCTCTACAATAGGAAGTAACGCTAGCTCTAGCGGCATTTCTTGGCGTTCAATTTCTTCGACAATTAAATGGTAGAAAGGCAGTGCTCTGTTGGCTACACGTTTCATGTAGGCAGGGTTTTTTAAATACCAACGTTGTTGTGCTGCCACACGCTTATTTTGCGGAATATCAAAATAGAGCTGACTTCTGATGCGTTGCCATAGATCTTCAGCATCTGCCGGCAGCACCTCAACAATAGGTTCGGCTTCTGTGACTTCGGCTAACTGCACTTCGAAGGTAGTGTCTTCTCCTTCATTCTCAGTTTTAGCGCTTGTTACGTAGAGGGTTTGACAATGTGTTTCAGCTAAGTAAGAGCCATGTTCATCAAAGCAGGGAAGTGGCTCTGGTTCTTCTTGAATGATATTGGTGACTATTTCGGGTTCTTTTTCTATTGTTGTTATCTGGCAAGCGCTGAGCATAATTGTGCTTGTCATAACCGTATAAAGTCGCTTCATAGACTATGTATTATTCCGTTGTTAACTGTTTTTATTGTCTTTACGCCATATACAAGCGCGCTGGATCAGGTCGAGTATAAGTATTAAAAATGATCTTTCCAACGCCTAAGTTCAGTAAACACATCAAGTGAATCAGTAATTTCCCGATTTAACCTTGTCTGCAGTGTGTTCTGAATGTCTTGGGAAAATGTTCGTAAGAAGGGGTTTATTTCCCTCTGTTCACTGATGGTTGACGGCAATGTAGGGGTATTCTCACTACGCTGCTTTTTTGCCCAACGTTGATAGGATTTGAGTGGCTCATTGTTGGGTTCTGCATTTAAAGCAAACTCTAGGTTAGCTAAGGTATATTCATGCGTGCAATAAACCTTTGTTGTTTCAGGTAAGCTTGTTAGGCGCGCAAGTGATTGTTGCATTTGCGCTGGCGTTCCTTCAAACAAGCGTCCGCAACCGGCAGAAAACAGTGTGTCACCACAAAAGAGACCAAGTTCGCCATGAAAAGCTATATGATCCTTTGTGTGTCCAGGAAGCATCAACACATTAAAACTTGTATCGATACCGTTTAAGGTAACCTGGTCACCGTCATTGACCTTGGCTGTAACATAGGGAATGCGATGACTATCGATACCAATAACATTTATGTCAGAGCGCTTTTTAACGAGAGATTTTACGCCACCAATATGGTCAGGGTGATGATGTGTAATGAGGATATCCGTTAACAACAATTGATGTTCTTCTATGTACTTTAAAACAGGTGCGGCATCTCCAGGGTCAACAACTGCACATCTATTTTCTTGTGTTATGCACCAAATATAATTATCTTGGAAAGCGGGTATCGGCGTTATATTGATTGTCTTATTGTTCATTGTTTACTTTAACTTGCTTCTATGATGATGGAACAGAATAACAGAAGGTATTCGCTAATCGGACCAATGTAACATAATTGGCTCATGCTGATCTTCTAACTGCAAGGCTGATTAAGAGAACGCTTGAACAAAATGGTTATTAATTAGAAGATACTTACACAAAAAAGTATACAGCAAAGATAAACACACCTTTAATTGGCCTTTATTGTTATGAAACCTGCGTTATCTGACAAGTCACTGCGTTATCCTAAATCTTGGCAAGAGGTGCCTAACGGTGCTGTTGTAAAGCAGGGTATTGAGGATCAACTTTCAGAGATAAGTCGTCAGTTTTTTGGTTATCATTTAGTGAAGCTCGGAAGCTTGAGTGCTGCCCTAGAGTTGCCTCAGTCGACAATAAAGCATCGGGTTAATCAACAGTATTTGAAGGGTGGTAAAATAACATCAGATGCTTCAGCTCAAGTTATCGCAAAATCCTCATCATTGCCTTATCAAGAGAATAGTATAGATACGTTTATTCTGTCTCATGAATTGGATTATTCACAAGATCCACATCAGGTATTGAGAGAAGTTGATCGGTGCGTTATTGCTGATGGTCATGTTGTCATTACTGGGTTTAATCCCTTTAGTTATGTTGGAGTAGCTGCATTACTCCCATTTAAAAAGGACAGTTTGCTGCATGATGCGCGCTTTTTTCCCTGTTTAAGGGTAAAAGACTGGCTGCATTTGTTAGGTTATGAGATTATTTTTGAAAGAAAAATAATTTTTTCTGAGCTAATATTTGAACGCAAGCTAGACTTAGAAAGCCCATTACAAAAATGGATGCAAAAATATATTGGCTTTCTAGGTTCCGTTTATGTTCTGGTGGCGAAAAAAAGAGAATACCCATTATCGTTGATTAAGCCTAAATGGAAGCAACGTATTCCCAAATTTAGTGCAGTGGGAGCGAGCATGAAGGAATCAGCTCGATAAATCTGCAAAGATTATTTTTTAGTGAGAAAAAGCTTCCGAATTTTGAGAAGTCGTCGATACATTCGATATAAAGTTATTTGTAATGAGTGCCTGTTCAACTTAATAGCCTAAGATTTGGCATAGTGAGCAAGCTCTGACAATGTAAAGAGAGGGTCAAAAACTTATGTGGTGGTCAAATAAAGTTAACGAAGAAGATCAACAAAAAATAAAAAGCTTAGTTCAAGATAATACCGCACTACAGCAGGAAATTGATCAATTACGTGAAGCCTTAAGTACAGCGAAGCAAGACGACGGTTCATCTAAGGAAGAAGCTGTATTCGCATCTGAGATGAATATAACATTGTTAAGCGCTTGCGAGAGCGTTTCTCCAATTAGGGATAACTTGCGAAATAACCTGAACATCCAGCGCGAAGTTTTATCGGAGTCAGACGGCATATTTAGTGAGACGACTGATATTTTAGGGGATGCCGTAAAAGGATTATCAAGCATTGATAATCTAGCCTCTCAGGGAGTAACCCATGCGGGAGAGTTGACAGGTTTAGCAACAAGTATCAGTAGCTTTGTTGGTGTGATTAATTCTATTGCTGAGCAGACTAACTTACTTGCATTAAATGCTGCAATCGAGGCAGCTCGAGCCGGAGAAACAGGCCGAGGCTTTGCTGTTGTTGCAGAAGAAGTTCGTAACCTTGCCATGAGGTCCTCAGAGTCAACACAAGAAATCAATAATCTTGTTGAAAAGATTGAAGAAGGTACGAAGAACATCGAGTCTAACATTAACGAAGTGTCTACTCGTTCAAAAGAGATTGTTGTTCAAACCTCAGATGCCAATGATAAAGTTTCGTCAGTATTGAAACACTCTGTGGAACTCCAAGAGTCTAATAGAGTGATGACGGAACGTAACTTTCTGACGACGGCTCAAATGGATCTATTGGTCTTTAAATCATCAGTCTATACGACATTCTTTGGTAGTTCTGGCAATCCGGCGGGTGATATCGCATCTCACACCGAGAGTGCTTTAGGTCAGTGGTGCGATTCTGAAGGGAGCGAAAAGTATGGTAGAACATCAGAGTTTCGTGAGTTGGAGTCGGTAAATAAGAAGATGCATGAACTTGGTAAAAGCGCTGTTCAGAAGCGTGCAGCTGGCAATATGATGGATGCATTGGGTGATTTGACTAAGATGGAATCTGCAGGTAAAGAACTGATCAATTGTATTCAGAAGCTGTCAGACAGAATTGAATAATAGGCCCTAGTTATACAAATAAAAACGCCGCTGATGATAGCGGCGTTTTTATTTATGATGCTTATCGCTGTGATTACTTAACACGCATGCCTGGTTGTGCGCCGTCATCAGGTTCCAGTACCCATAAATCGCTACCGCCAGGACCAGCTGCTAATACCATACCTTCAGAGAGCCCAAAACGCATCTTACGTGGTGCTAAATTAGCAACCATAACGGTCAGCTTGCCAGTAAGTTGTTCAGGTGAATACGCTGATTTGATACCAGCGAAAACTTGCCTTGTTTCACCACCTAAATCTAACTCTAAGCGAAGCAATTTGTCAGCGCCTTCAACATGTTCTGCTTTTGCAATTTTGGCAATTCTTAAATCTAATTTTGCAAAGTCATCAAAGGTAATTTCAGGTGCGATAGGATCTTTCGCTAACGGGCTATTTTCATCTGCCACTTTGTCTCCGGCCTTAATATCTGTTGGTTTTAAGTTTTCTTTTGATGCGTCGATCAACGCGTCGACTTTCTTTGTATCGACACGTTGTAGCATGGGTTTAAATTTGTTGATAGGTTTTCCAAACAGCGGTGTATTTATCTCAGACCAAGTAAGCTCTGTGTTCATAAACGTTTCTGCTTTTTCTGCTAATTTAGGTAAAACAGGTTTTAAATAAAGCATGAGTAAGCGGAATAGCTCAATGCCCAAGCTACACACGTCATGTGTTTGCTGTTGCTTCGCTTCATCTTTTACTGTTACCCAAGGCGCTTGCGCATCAATGAACTGATTTGCTTTGTCTGCAAGGGTCATAATGTCACGAATGGCTTTATTAAAGCGTCTATTTTCATAAGCATCAGCGATGCCTTCAGCTGCATCGTGAAACTCCTTTAATAGCGCATTATCAAAAGTGTTGGTTGATAGCGTTGCGTTGTAGCGTTTGCTAATAAAGCCGGCGCAACGACTGGCGATGTTGACCACTTTGCCCACTAAGTCTGAATTGACTTTTTGAACGAAGTCTTCGAAATTCAAATCAATGTCGGTAACTGCATCGTTCAGCTTAGAGGCATAATAGTAGCGTAAACATTCCGGATCGAGGTGTTCCAAAAATGTGCGGCCCTTAATGAATGTTCCTTTCGATTTTGACATTTTTGCGCCATTGACCGTCACAAATCCATGAACATTAACACCTGTAGGTTTTCTGAAACCGGCACCTTCTAACATTGCAGGCCAAAACAGACAATGAAAGTAAGTAATGTCTTTGCCTATAAAGTGATAAAGCTCGGCATCTGAATCTTTACTCCAAAATGCATCGAAATCGATATCATTCTTGCTACAGAAGTTTTTAAAACTCGCCATATAGCCAACAGGTGCGTCTACCCAAACATAGAAGTATTTACCAGGCGCATTAGGTATCTCAAAACCAAAATAGGGAGCGTCTCGGCTTATATCCCACTGTTGAAGCCCGCCATCAAACCACTCTTTGAGTTTATTCACCATTTCGCTCTGAATAGCACCACTGTTTAGCCATTCTTCAAGCATGCCCTTGAACTGCGGTAAATCGAAGAAGTAATGTTCAGACTCTTTAAGAACAGGCGCTGCGCCAGAGACGACAGAACGTGGATCTTTAAGTTCAGTTGGGCTGTAGGTCGCACTACATACATCACAACTATCGCCGTTTTGATCTTCAGCGCCACATTTCGGGCAAGTGCCTTTTACAAAACGATCGGGTAAGAACATGTTTTTTTCAGGATCGTATAGCTGCTCAATTGTGCGCTTACTAATGTACCCCGCGTCATTTAAACGATTGTAAATCAGTTCCGACAGTTCGCGATTCTCGTCCGAATGCGTGACATAGTAATTGTCATAGTCGACATGAAAGTCAATCAAATCTTGGTGATGTTCAGCCCTGGTTTGAGCAACCATTTTTTCCGGCGTAATTCCTAACTCTTGTGCTTTTAACATTACTGGCGTGCCGTGAGCATCATCTGCACATACGCTGAAGCACTGATGACCACGCAATTTTTGAAAGCGTGTCCAGATATCCATCTGAATGTGCTCAAGCAAATGACCTAAATGGATAGAGCCGTTGGCGTAAGGAAGGGCACTGGTGACTAAAATTTTGCGTTGCTGTTGCGCCATGATTAAAGAGCCTACTCTTGTTCGGGGGTTGCAAAAAAAGGGGGGAATTCTACCTAAAATGCAGGCATTTTGCATTACGATTTGTGCAGTTACAGTCCCTAATATCTAGATTATCCTCCTAGATAGGTCAATAGTGACTCCCGATAGGCTTTGCTTAAGCTAACTTGATCTCCATTCGCTAAGATAACGAGAGATTTATGCTCCGTTAATGTTTTTATCTCGACACATTGATCGAGCCTCACGATTGCCGTGCGATGTGTTCTTGTGAATATGCTTGAATCCAGACGTTGTTCTAAAAAACTCAAACTAATACGATGCAAATGGACACCTTGACGATGGTGAATAGCAACGTAGTTACTCTCCGTTGAAAACCAGTAGACATCTTGAATGTTAACAATCCTAATAGATGCTGCCGACCTGATAATCAAGCGCTGTATATGTTTATTCTCATCGTAATGGTTGTAGCGTTGGCGGATTTCATGGCTGTCTGTGAACGAGGAAAGTGATTGTTCTACGCGTTTTATTGCTGATGCAAATCTGGCGTTATCAAAGGGTTTCAACAGATAGTCCATAGCATAGAGTTCAAATGCCTGAACGGCGTAATTGTCATAGGCAGTGACAAAAATGATTACTGGGCAATAGTCACTTTGTGCTAGCTTCTTAGCTAATGATATACCGTCTATAAAAGGCATTTGTATATCTAGAAAAACGACCATTGGCTGTTTACTAATGACCAATGCTAATCCTTCATTACCATTGGTTGCTTCTCCAACAATAGTCCAATGGGGGTGGTCCTTCAGTGCGTCGCGAATGTTAAATCGAGCAGCAACTTCATCATCTACAATGATAGCGCTGATTGTTTTTTGTTCAGTTGCGTCACTCATTCTCAATATAATCCTGAGTCATCGATGGGATTGATAAGGTCACAGCGAAGTGTCTCTCTGAGTTATCTAGGGTCATCTCAAAGTTTCCTTGATAGAGTATTTGTAGACGGGTTTTGACATTTTTAATTGCTGAATTTAACCCACTATCGTGCGTTGTATTTAACGCTTTTGTGTTGGTAATTGTGATGATGAGTCTGTCATCTGATAGTTTTATATTAAGGTTAATTTGCGTTAACTCTTGAGCAGTATCAACACCGTGTGTAAAGGTGTTTTCAACCAGAGGTTGAAGTAAGAATGGGGGACATAAGACGGCTTTGTTGTCGGTCGCTATTTCCTTTTCGAACTTAAATAATTCAGGATAGCGTAGGCTTTGCAATGAGACGTAATCATCAACAAAGTCGAGTTCTTGTTCTAAAAGTATGAAACGTTCTGTGCTATTTGATACGCAGAATCTCAGTAAGCTCCCCATTTGTGCAATCGCTGGAACAAGGGCTTCTTTATCTTCACTTCTTGCAAGTGCACTGAGTGAACTGAGGCAATTAAATAAGAAGTGAGGGCTTAGTCGAGACTGAAGTTGTTCGAGTTGTATCTCTGTGAGCTTTAACTCGCTGTCGGCTTGCTTTTTCTCTAATGTGAGCGTGTCAATCAAGGCTTTTTGTGAGGAGCGATAATAAAATATTGCTACACAGACAGCGCTTGTTACACAGTAAAAAATAAAATAAAAGAATATAACTGCATTGGAAGTATTGCCCAATAAAACTAACCAGCTTTGATTACGTGGATTGAGCAACAGTACATTTAATCCGGTGTCTATGCTTAAGTATAAAAATAACCACAATATTGCAATAGAGATCCACGAGAATATGAGTATTGATGGTGAAAGCCTCCCCGAATATTTTTCGATAACGGAAAAAAAGAAAAAGCTGAAAATCGCCCACGACTGATAAGCTAATACGTAGTAGATAACTTCGTTTAGATTAAAACTATAGCTTCCAGCATATTTAATGGCATCCAAGTAACTCGAAAATAGATGCAAACCGGCGATAGCTGACCAAATGATAGCAATTGCCAAGAACCGTATTGCTGTTACCTTAACCAAAAAGAATTTGTCCAATATGAAAGAACTGTTCACGTATTGTGTCAAATTTGACCGGATTAATCCCACGTGTTTGTCACAAAATATCGAGGTTATAGACCTTCGGGATTGCAGTGACCTTTGAATATTGTCCAGTCTGTTGTTGAACAAAAACAAAAGACGAGGATTTTATGAAACTACGAACATTTTTAATTACGACTATTTTAACTTGCGCCACGTTAAGTGTTAATGCGGGGCATAGGAGAACATTGCCGTTAGCGTTTCTGACTATGGATGGTATTCACGCTGACGGTTCCGGCATGTTTTACGCCGCTGATGGATTTGATGGTAGTCGCGTATATGCCATCACACCAGAAGGGACGACAAGCGAATTTGCCGACGGTTTGTCTGGACCTATTGATGTCACTAATGACAGCGATGGAAATTTGTATGTAACTAACTTCAATAATGCGACTGTGAGCAAAATCTCGCCAGAGGGTGTTGTAAGCGAGTTTGCTACTGTGTTAACCGGGCCGTCTGGTATTACAATTGATGGTTCGGGGAATTTATATGTCTCACATTTTGGCGCTGGTGGTGGAGAAGGGGATACCATCTTAAAAGTTGCACCTGATGGTACAACATCGGTTTTCTCTCAAGGAGGGCTTTTAAGTGCACCTGTTGGCATTACTTTTGATAACAAAGGCAACTTATATACAGCTAATTTTAACAACGGCATTATCATAAAAATAAAGCCTGACGGTACGCAACATCAAATCGCGCAGATTGAATCACCGAATGGCTTTGCTATTGGCCACCTAGCTTTTGCAAATGGTAGATTGTTCGCAACAGCTTTGGCGGAGCAGGTGGTTTATGTTGTTCGACCTAATGGGCGTACGCGAATTATTAGACAAGCACCTGAAGGTGATTTTCCTAACGGCATTACCTTTGATGCTGCAACAAATCAAATATTGTTCACAAACACATTTGCACCGACCTCTGGGTTTAAACGTATTCGTTTAAGAAACCGACATCATTAAACCCATTTAGTTTAAGCACTTCTACGATTGGCATTGAGATACCTTTTATGCCAATCGCTTTTTATTTGCTGCTAAGCCTTGAACAGTGAACCTTAGGGCCTGATAATATTGATATTATTACTTTATAAATTATCAATAGCATGAGACTTTGCGATACTGACATTAAACGTTACTTGGATGAAGGGCAGATAAAAATGTCTCCGTTTCCAGATGACTCTATGGTAAGTGGTTTAACCGTTGATATTCGCTTGGGTAATAAGTTCAGAGTATTTGAAGACCATCAGGCTCCCTTTATTGATTTAAGTGGGCCTAAAGCTGAGGTACAAAAAGCATTAAATTCGGTAATGAGCGATGAGATCGTTATTGAAAATGAAAAAGCCTTCTTTCTGCACCCTGGTGAGTTGGCGTTAGCGGTAACTTATGAGTCGGTTACCTTGCCTTCTAATATTGTAGGTTGGTTAGATGGACGTTCTTCTTTGGCTAGGCTCGGTTTGATGGTACACGTTACTGCGCATCGGATAGATCCAGGGTGGGCTGGTAATATTGTTTTAGAATTCTATAACAGCGGTAAACTCCCTTTAGCTCTCAGGCCCATGATGAAAATAGGTGCATTAAGTTTTGAGGTGCTTTCTGGGCATGCTGAGAAACCTTATAATGCTAGAGAAGACGCGAAGTATCGTGATCAAGACGGTGCTATAGCAAGTCGTATAAGCGCAGATGACAAAGGGCAAAATGGTTAGGATTTGTTGATCGTTGCTGTATCGTTTTGCAGCAGTTCGTTTGTATTTTAGGGCAAGTAGGGGATGTGAAGTGTGATGGCTCCACACGAACAGGCGCTAAGCTTCCCCAGCGCGAACGGCACCGGGGTTTACTCCTAAGAGGCGCTTGAAAGCTTTAGAGAATGAAGATTCATTGTCATACCCACAAGCTATTGCGGCATGTAACGTGCTGACTTTCTCATCCGCTAACATCCTATAAGCAACGCTTATTCGCCATTGAGTGAGATAGTTCATTGGTGTTTCCATCAACACAGACTTAAATAAATCACTAAATTTAGCTCGGGATAAAAAGCATAGCTCCGCCATGTTATCCACTGTCCATTTATTCTCAGGGTTGCTATGAATCGCCTGGATGACTTTGCTTAACTGAGGGTGGCTCATAGCTGCAATAACGCCGTGGTTAGCAGGTAAGTAAGTCCTAAATACAAGTGCGAGTAGAGCTTCTGCAATTTTATTCATGACGAGCTCCGCACCAATTTTGTCTGACAAGGACTCTTTCAACAGAGCTTCTAATAAGCAGGCGGCACTGCTGTTGTCTTTCGAAAGCTTTGCTCGTCTTAGCACGACCTTGTCGGGTAAGTAAGACGTTATGTTTCCAATGAGTGGGTGATTATGAACAAAGTAACCACAAATTATTCCCGTACTACCTTCTTTGATCCCTTCATCAAAAGTGATTGAACCCCCAGAATTAATGGGCTGACTAAATGTTTCATCGTTAGTTAAACAATGGCGGATGTCATTTGGGAACAGAACAACGTCACCTTCTTCTAAAGTATACACTTCAGGTGAATCACCTACGGTCAAAAAGCATCTGCCATGGTTAACAATGTGGAAACTAATATACTTTTTACCAGAGGTGTCTATCGACCAACTGCCGCAGTACTGGCCATTGTGGAAAATCTGAGAAGTAACTTTAAAGGTTGAAAAAAGTTGATTAATAATACTCATAGACGATCAGACATAAACTCAGGTGATTGGGACATAGGCCGTAAATTAATCAGCTATTAATATACGCTCCGTTGGCAATTAAGCCCTTTATTAGATTAATAGGATTACATGATGAAAAATATTTTCAACCTAAAAACACTTGCTGCTGTTATTAGTATAGGCCTTTCTTCTGTCGCTTTTGCTGGTGTAGACACATATACCGACGAAAACGATGTTATCTTAGCGGGTCATGACGCAGTTGCTTACTTCACACAAAATAAAGCGGTCGTAGGTAGTAAAGATTTCACAGCTGTTCATAACGACGCTATCTACCGCTTTAGCTCAGCTGCTAATCGCGACTTATTCGCAGCAAACCCTGAGAAGTATGCTCCAGCATATGGTGGTTTTTGTGCGTTCGGTGCAAGCTTTGGTAAGAAGTTTGATATTGATGGAAAAGCATTCGAAGTGGTAGATGGTGTACTTTATGTCAACAAAAACCTTCAAGTAAAAGAAGCATGGAGCAAAGACATTCCTAAGCACATCGGCGAAGCTGACGGTGCATGGATAAAAATTGAAGATAAAGAAGCAAGCACGCTTTAATAGCTGAATAGTGAATAGCTTCCCTCATTACGCCTCGTTAATTCGAGGCGTTTTTTGTGAAAATCATGGCTAATAACTTTATTAGCAATAGCTACTTGCGAGACACTACGAGCTTATAAAGTGACCGATCGCTTTCTTCTTCGTGATTTAGCGTTGCAAAGATACGAAAAATGCGTAAACTGCGCGTCTTCGGTCGGTGTGTAGCGCAGCTTGGTAGCGCACTGTCATGGGGTGTCAGGGGTCGGAGGTTCAAATCCTCTCACACCGACCAACTTCCAGATTCTCTATCCGTTATCCCATGTGGTTTAGAGCGCAGTTAGACATCTCAGTGACATTCGGTCATTCACTCGGTAAACATACCTGAAATTGTGGGCTCTACCCGGCTCTACCCACTTAACGGGGGATCGGCATTCATCTTGTTCTATTAATTATTC
>CAZVDU010000035.1:0-29175 GCA_964625615.1 uncultured Pseudoalteromonadaceae bacterium
GTACCTGGCTACGAACCAGGCGGTCGGAGGTTCGAATCCTTCCACACGCGCCATTGTTCAAGAAGCCGACTATATGTCGGTTTTTTTGTGTCTGTATGTAAGAATGGCCGGAGCCGTTAACCGGTTCTGTAATCGCAAAACCCCTGCTAACCTTTAGTGAATACGGGTGGCTGTCTGCACTCAAACTTCTTGCCTGTTTCTATTGAAACAAAACCCAATTATTGAACTTTCTCTAGGCAGTGTTTGTTAGAGCCTTTTTAATAAAATGTTTTCTAGATGTAAATTTAAAAATTAATTGATGGTTTCTTCTCTTTTTTAGGATGTTACATCTCTCTCGCCTGTTGTGTTTTCCTTGTGCACATGATAATTATTTCAGACTAATCCGATGAGTGAGTGCAACTTAAACTATGAACGACGAAATTATCAAGCTGTTACTTGAATCAGTCAATTTGTTGGTTGTTGGCATGATTGTTGTCTTTGTTTTTCTTACCGTACTTATTGGTGTTGTTAAGTTGATGTCGGCGGTCGTTCAAAAATTCCCTGAGCCGGTTGTGTCAGATGCTAACAATAGAACTACTGTGGCTTCTCATGATAGTAATGTTGTATCGCCAGAAGTCATCGCTGCTATAAGTGCAGCTGTTCACCAATATCGTAAAAAGTAACTCTAATTCTTTAACCCCTTAATAGGAGCTTTTCATGGCAAAGCCACTCGCGATTACTGAACTTGTGTTCAGAGATGCGCATCAGTCTTTATTGGCTACAAGAATGCGATTGGATGATATGTTGCCGATTGCAGCTAAGTTGGATGATGTGGGCTATTGGTCTATGGAATCATGGGGTGGGGCAACGTTCGATGCTTGTATTAGGTATCTCGGCGAAGACCCTTGGGAGCGCATCCGAGAAATTAAAAAAGCGATGCCTAAGACAAAACAGCAAATGTTACTTAGAGGACAAAATCTACTCGGGTACCGCCATTATGCTGATGATGTTGTCACTAAGTTTGTTGAGCGAGCACATACTAACGGTGTGGACGTCTTCAGAATATTTGATGCCATGAATGACGTGCGTAATCTTGAAACGGCAATTAAGGCTGCTATTGATGTTGAAGCGCATGCACAAGGCACAATTTCTTATACTGTGAGTCCTGTGCATTCGATGCAGTTATGGCTAGATATGGCACGCAAACTTGAGGATATGGGTGTTCATTCCATTTGTATTAAGGACATGGCGGGCTTACTCAAGCCTTATGTTTGTGAAGAGCTCATCACGCGTCTTAAGGAAAGTGTCGAAGTCCCAATTGCAATGCAGTGTCATGCGACGACAGGTTTAAGTACGGCGACTTATCAAAAGGCAATTGACGCGGGTATTGATATGCTCGATACCGCTATTTCTTCGATGAGCCAAACATATGGTCATAGTGCGACTGAAACCTTTGTGTCCATATTGGAAGGGACAGAGCGCGATACTGGCTTAGATATGCTTCTGCTCGATGATATTTCTGCTTACTTTAGGGACGTCAGGAAGAAGTACGCTAAATTTGAAGGTAGTTTGAAAGGTGTTGATTCACGTATTCTGATCGCTCAGGTGCCAGGTGGTATGCTCACTAATATGGAGAATCAACTGCGTGAACAAAACGCAGAAGACAAGATGGATGAGGTGTTGAAAGAAATACCACGCGTACGTGAAGACTTAGGCTTTATTCCGTTAGTTACGCCAACATCTCAAATTGTCGGCTCTCAGTCAGTACTCAATGTGTTGACCGGTGAACGGTATAAAAGCATTACCAAGGAAACAGCTGGTGTATTGAAAGGTGAATATGGTGCGACGGCAGCACCCGTTAATGAAGCGCTTCAACAACGCATTCTGGACGATGATGAACCCATCACATGCAGACCTGCTGATCTAATCGACAATGAACTGGACAAATTGACAGTTGAGCTGGATGAGCTTGCAGCCGTTAAGTCACTATCCCTAGCGCAAGATAAAATTGATGATGTACTAACTTATGCATTATTCCCTCAAGTAGGTTTGAAGTTCCTTGAGAACAGAAATAACCCTGAGGCTTTTGAACCAAGGCCTGGTGAAGAACAACTGGTGGCTGATACGGCAGTGCCCGCTCTTAAGCCGAAAGATCAAGGTGCGCAATCTTATTCTGTTCGAGTTGATGGTAAGGTTTATCATGTCGATGTTGCTGAATCTGGCATGCTGGAGAGCATTACACCTGTTGTTCAACCAAATACTCAAGAAGTAATAGCTAGCCAACCTCAAACCGGTGGTGAGGCACTTAACGCACCTTTATCTGGCAATATCTTCAAGGTAATCGCTAAGCCAGGTACGTCTGTGCAAGAAGGTGACGTTGTCATTATTATGGAAGCAATGAAAATGGAAACAGAGATCCGCGCTAATAAGGCCGGTACTGTATTGAGTGTTGATGTTAATGAAGGAGATACTGTGCAAGCAGGCCAGCCTTTATTGATGTTAGGGTAATAGCATGGAGAAGTTATTAACATTGTGGCAAACAACCTCAATTGCCAATTTCGAAGCCGGTCAGCTTGTTATGATGGCTGTTGGTGGATTGCTGCTATATTTAGCAATTGTTAGAAAGTTTGAACCCTTGTTGCTGGTTCCTATAGGCTTCGGCGCACTACTTACCAATATTCCTCTCGCAGGGTTCTCTGAAGCGGGAGGTTTGCTTTACTACGTTTATAAAGTAGGTATAGAAACAGGTGTGTTTCCGCTGCTTATTTTTATGGGAGTAGGTGCGTTAACCGATTTTGGTGCATTGATAGCTAACCCTAAGGTTTTATTATTAGGTGCGGCTGCGCAATTTGGTATTTTTGCAACACTGTTTGGTGCTGTCATGCTGAATATGGTGCCAGGCATGGAGTTTACCATGCAGCAGGCAGCGGCTATCGCTATCATCGGCGGTGCTGATGGTCCGACTGCTATATTCCTAGCATCAAAATTAGCGCCTGAGTTATTAGGCGCGATTGCTGTTGCGGCTTATTCCTACATGGCACTCGTACCCATTATTCAACCACCTATTATGAAAGCGTTGACCACTGAGTCTGAACGCCAAATTAAGATGGAACAGCTACGTACTGTATCTAAAAAAGAGAAAGTTATTTTTCCTTTATTAGTGCTACTACTCACCATCATATTCCTACCTGCGGCAACGCCACTGGTGGGTATGTTTTGCTTGGGTAACTTGATGAGAGAGTCTGGGGTAGTTGACCGCCTAAGCAATACGGCACAAAACGAGCTGATCAATATCGTCACTATCTTTTTAGGCCTGGCTGTGGGTTCTAAGCTATCTGCTGATAAGTTTTTGACTGCCGAAACGCTAGGCATCTTGGTGTTAGGGGCATTAGCTTTTGCTATTGGTACTGCTTCAGGTGTGTTGATGGCAAAGGTGATGAGTAAGCTCAGTGGCGGTAAGATAAACCCTTTGATTGGCGCCGCAGGTGTTTCTGCTGTACCTATGGCCGCGCGTGTCGTTAATAAAGTCGGTTTAGAAGCTAATCCGCACAATTTCTTGTTGATGCATGCTATGGGGCCCAATGTCGCTGGTGTTTTAGGCTCTGCTGTTGCCGCAGGTATTTTGTTGGCGCTTGTTGGACCATAGAGCTACTTTTTGCTTATTTCAACAGGTGAGAAAAAATATAATCAATGTGTAATAAATGACAGTACTGTGAAGAATAGTGCGATGGCAACAGATGTGCCTAAGATATAGAGAAACCCTTGTTTACCTTGTTGCACGGTGTAGCCATTGTGTTTTAGGTAGGCATACCAAATTACGCACAATAAGATTGGGAATATGAAAATTAAGCGAACCAAATTAACCACCAAGTGTTTTGATTGGAAGGATAGTGTATCGCTAGTTTTCTCAGATTGGTATGGTACTGAGTCAATATTAGAGTGTTAAATTGAGCCGCGCCTATTGTTCAGCCTGTCATTACCCCGTTAGTACATGTCTTTGTGAATGGGTTAAGCCTATTTATTCACCGCTGAACATTATTGTTTTACAGCATCCTTTAGAAAAGAAACATGCTAAGAATACCGTTAAGTTACTGTCTTTAGGGTTGAGTAATATAACGGTGTTTGAGGGAGAGCGTGATACTGATTTTGCTGATATTGCGAATCGTTGTTTAGCCGATCCAGAAAAACACGCAGTTTGCTTTCCATCGGAACAAAGTGTTTCATTTGAAGGGCATTCTATTGGGGGACAAGTCCAAGCATCGAATAGAATTGAAGCTTCTGTTATTTTTATAGACGCTTCGTGGCGAAAAGCGTTAAAAATGTGGCACCTTAACCCTTGGCTTCACTTGCTACCATGTTGGCACTTTGATTCACCGCCAGACAATCAATATACCATTAGAAAAACGTCACAAAAAAACAGCCTATCGACACTTGAAGCTGTTGTTTATGTTCTAGAGACACAATGCAATCTTGATTGTAGTCCTCTTATCAACCTTTTTAGGCATCGGCAAAGCTACTTTAAAGGAACTTAACAGCACTTTTAGCAAAAGCTGAACTGGCTGAAAGAAAGTATAAGGTTAGGCTGTCATCTACGATAACTAGAAAAATTTTGTCGTATGTATAACGCTGATAGTCAAGCTTGTTTATGTCATTGTCTAAAGAATCACTACTGCAAAGTCATCCGAATCTAACAATAACTCGATTAAAGGAGCGAGTTTGGCAGTTTCGTATTGAGCAATTTACCATAGAAGGAACGGAGCATGCTGCCCGCTTGGCAAATATCTTTAAAACGGAAAGAACTTTTTTCGAAGGCTTAGAAGATTACTCTACTCAGTTTGGTGCTAATCAAGACTGGTCTACGATCACCCAAGCTGTGATTGAATTAGTTGAGAATGGTTTGTTATTGAATAAATCAGAAAAGCCAGCTGTTGCATCTCATGCTGGGCGGTTTGATTCTGCACCTATCCATATACGCATGCTTAATGATGAAGCAAGAACCAAAGCATATCAGCAAGCCATTCGAAATCAGGTCACACCAGACGATATCGTACTCGATATTGGCACTGGAACAGGTGTTCTTGCTGTGACAGCAGCCATGGCTGGCGCTAAGCACGTTTATGCTGTTGAACAAACATCATTAGGTGATATTGCTCAACAAGTTTTTGAAAAAAATGGATTGGCGCACAAAATCACTTTAATTAAGGGAAACTCAAAAACCATTGTATTGCCTGAAAAAGCAACTGTATTGGTCAGTGAATTAATTGGTAATGATCCACTTGCTGAGGGGATATTGTCAACGACAGAGGATGCCCTCAAGCGTTTAATGCAACCTGATCCTCGACTTATCCCTAAAACGCTAAATACCTATGCGATACCCTTTGAGATTCCGCAACAAGAGCTGGCTAAATATAAGTTTTTACCTTCAATGATTGAGCGATGGCGTCAGCAGTATGCTATCGACTTCTCGCCATTTATGTTTAATACCGAACAAAGTGAGCAAATATGTACGGTGAATACCTTTAACACCCGTGCTTGGAAACGGCTTGGCGAACCTGTGTTGCTGAATAATATAGATCTGAGTTCAATACCTTATTCAAACATTAATGTAGATCAGCAATTTGATATCCTGGTCGATGGCCACCTTAACGGTATCCTTATCTATTTTGACATCATGCTTGGTGATGAGATGTTATTCAGTATCCATCCTGACAAGGCAATTTCTACTAATCATTGGATGAGCCATGTTTGGTTACCTGGTCAGCCATTGGAAGTCGAAAACGGGCATGCAGTTCGTTTTTGCTACGACTTCCTTAATGGATGTTCCACGTTTGCTCTTTTCTATTTAAATGAAAATATTTTCTAAGCGTAAATCTTGCGAAGCATTAGTATTAGTTGAGACTAAATCGACGTTATTATGTGTGTTTAAGGATGAAATAGGACGGCTATAGGGCCTTCTATCTCGACTATTTTAAAGGGTTGACATTGAACGCCTGTGCTTAGGCGATGGCATATATGTAAATGTTGTGTGCGATCGTCTAGTTTTACAAACTCTGCTGTAGAGTCGAGCAATTGGCCGAATTCGCCGAATCCGCGCCAATAGACACTTTGTGATACACCTTGCCCTTGCTTATAAGTAATAAGTTTGGGCAGTGGCACTATCACTAATGCCACTGTAACCACAATTAATAAAGTCATGAGAGCATACAAGCTCCATTTTGCTTTATTCATCGTTTTAATAATTAACTTTTAGGGGCCGGTCTTGGGTCAACATCGTGGTTTGCCATCATGTATGCAAATAAGGCATATACAGTCTGGTTTTGTGCGATGTCGTCAGGCTTTATCTTATCTAATGTATCATTAGGTGTGTGGTGATAATCAAAATAGTAAGTCCCATCTTGTTGCAGAGTTACAACAGGAATCCCTAGCCCAGGAAACATAGAAATATCAGGGCCGCCACCTGCTGCATTGTTACCTTTGAATACACCTAAAGGTTCTATTTGTTGGACGATTTCGTCAACAAAAGGCAATGCGCTGTCGGCGAAGCGCGTATCCAAGCGGTAAATTTTGCCTGCACCAAAATCAGACTCAGCGGCAACAATGATGTCTTCCAAGGTGTCTTTGTTTTCTTTTACATATTGACGGGCGCCTACCAAGCCAAACTCTTCATTGGCATAAAGAACAACTCGTATTGTACGTTTAGGTGAACCTGTAATGGACTTAACCAAGCTAGCAGCGGCTGATACTATGCCAACTCCAGCACCATCATCTATAGCCCCAGTACCTTCATCCCAAGAGTCTAAATGAGCACCTAATAAAACAACTTCATTCGGTTTCTCTGTACCGGTGATCTCACCAATAACATTGTAAGAGGTTTGCCAGCCTTGCTCTTTGGCTTGCATATTAACGTCTAGCTCAACACTTTGACCGGTGTTCATAATACGTTCTAACGTATCTGCATCCGCGTTTGATAATGCACCTGCTGGGATTTTCTTAACATCGTCACTGTATCGCATTGCACCTGTGTGTGCGAAACGGCTGTTGTCAGTACCTACCGAGCGTATAAGGATGGCTTTAGCGCCAAGTTTTGACGCCTCTATGGCACCTTGAGCCCTTGCTGCAACAACGGGGCCATAGCCTCGGCCAGCCCGATCTCGAATCATGCGACGATTAACGAAAACGATTTTTCCTTTTACCTGCGATGCGGTTGCTACTTGTAATTCTTGTAATGATGAGAACATGACGACAGAGGCTTGTAATCCGCCCTCAGGTGTTGCAATTGAACCGCCTAATGCTGTGATGACAAGCTTTTGAGAGAAAGGTTTAGTGACTTTAGCTTCGGCTAAACCTCTAGACCAGTTACGCACACGGACAGGTTGCGTATAAACTTTATCAAAACCAAGGCTGGTTAGTTTTTCCTGTGCCCATTCAACAGCTCTTTTGTCGCCATCACTGCCGGCAATTCGAGGACCAACTTCGACAGTGAGTGATTCAACGACACTATAAGCTAATGAACTAGATAGTGCTTCTTTTCTAAGTGTGTCAGTGGTTGCCGCATAAGATGCTGTGGTAAATAACAAGCAAGATAGTAAGGTTTTTGATAAAAGACGCATAAAACTTTTAAGTAGATTAATTCAGTCTCTATCATAGCTTACATACTGAGCTGTGTCTTCGATTCAAATTGTTAAGCATGTTGGCTACTGTCATAAAAATTAGACATAAAAAAAGCGCCATCAAGGCGCTTTTTTAATACTAAATTAGTAAATGCTTTAATTAAGCAAGTGCTTTAATTTGCGCAGCAAGGCGAGACTTGTGACGAGCAGCCTTGTTTTTGTGAATCAACCCTTTAGTTGCCATACGATCTAAAATAGGTGTAGCAGCTGTATAGGCTTGTTGCGCAGCGTCTTTGTCACCCGCAGAGATAGCGGCAACTATTTTCTTAATGCTTGTACGCATCATTGAACGACGACTTGCATTGTGTACACGGCGCTTCTCGGCTTGGATTGCGCGCTTTTTAGCAGACTTGATATTAGCCAAGTTCGAAACTCCCAAAAAAACTGGTCAAAAAATTAAGGTGGCGAATTCTGCCTTTAATCAATTATTTTGTCAACGAATTCTGCATATTAATGACTCAATATACACAAATTCAAAAAAGTAGCCTACTGTGTTTCAAGATTAATCACATTTAGTTCATTAATGACGGGTGGGTTAGCTTCTTAATATCAACTTGTGGAAAGCTTGTTTCAGTAAAAATAAGCGTGTTGTTTTTGTCATTATAGCTGATGGGTAGAGACGACTCTATGGTACGCAGTGGTGCTCGCATGAGTGTCTTAATTTCTTTGCTTGGTACATGTAAACTTTGTACTCGCTGATGGTCTGGGAAATTCTGTATAAAATAAATATGCTGTGGCGCTTTTACCCAACTGTAATCACTGGATACAACATTACCGTCAATAAGTTGAGTTAACTGGTTTGGGACTGTATTTAAGTCTAGTGAGTATATGGCTTCATCGTTGTCACTGAACAATATATTATTGTCCTTTGTATGCACAGCATAACCTCCGTTACTGTCGACCATGAGCTCACTATTGTTTGTTGTTATATTAACGCTATAAAAGCCATTTTCAGAATTGCCTGAATGAGGTGATACCTTCGTTGCTTGAACAAGGATTGATGCATCATCTTGCATCCAGGTCGGCATCGACATTTGAGAGAATTCGTTACTACCGACTTCAACGACGGCGCGAGTTGTTACATCAACAATTTTTATAGATGATTTATCTGACGCTGTATGTCTTACCATGAAGGCAATTTTCTGGCCGTCATGTGACCATTGGGGGTAGAAAATATTGTTTCTTAAGTCAGTCAGTTTAACTCTATTTTCCCCATTCCAATCAGCTATCCATACTTCCTTATGGCCTGACTCATTAGAAATATAGCTGATTTTATCAACCGTTGAGTTGTAATTAGGTGTGCTATGGATAAACTCAGATTGTATCAAAGGGAAAGGGATAGATACGTTATCTGGCTCTGCACTTAAGCTCGCAATAAATTGTGTCAGCTGCCAATCGTGAAACACAATATCTGTTGTTTCGCCAATGAATGATGGAAAGCTAAAGCCTTTAACGTCAAGCTCGATGATCGTTTTGGTATCGATATTCACCATATAGCCATTTCTCACATCGTTTTTCTCGGCACTGTAAACAATTTTATTTTCAGTTGGATGCCAAGCCATACCGACTATATCTCGTTGACCGATAGTGATCTGTTTAGCTTCGTTTGTTGTTTTATCAACGATAAAAATATCTTCTTCATATTGTTGTGTTCGTCGATTGATAGCATATTTTGAGCCGTCAGGAGAGAAGATTAGATCTCGATCACTGTAATTGCATTCAATGGAGCATGAATAACGTATGGGCTTGGCATTTTCTTGGGTAAGATCTAGAAAATAGATCCCTGGTGTTGTGTTAACAGGGTCGACACTATTGAAGGCTAATACTTTACTATCTTTCGATATCGAAAGCGCTGCATTGACATCACCTCTGCATGTGGCAACGCTTTGTTGCGATTTAGACTGCAAATCGTACTCAATAATGTTACAGCGATCGGCATTCCATGATTTTTGTACAAAGTAGAGTGTGTCTCCCAAGTTATTCCATACTATTCGGCTTTCCGTATCTGAATTAAATGTTAGCTGCTCCGGTTCCAAGTCGGGTTGCCGCAGATCCTTTAAGTAAATGTCTGGTGTTTCATTAATCTTCCGCCAAAAGTAAACCAAATAGTTACCATCGGGTGACACAGCTGGATATAGTTCGCGTCCAGGATCAGACGTTAATGACTCAATGCTCCTATTTACTTGATTAGGAGAGAAACTATATAAATAGGCAAGACATAGAGATACCACTGTTAAGACAATTAGCTTCCAACTTAGAGCATTGTTCACAGCTTCTTGTGTGGTATGAGTTATCTCTTCTGTTTTGATACCTCCAGGTTGTGCTGTTTCAATTATATGAGGCTCTTGTATTAACCGGTATCCACTTTTTCGGACAGTCTGAATATATTCTTCTTTATCTTTGTGTAAATGTTGTCGAATACCCCAAATAGCATTCGTAAGTGCTTTTTCACCGACATAAGCATTGCCTCGCCAGATGTTGTTTATTAGTTCTTCTCTACTGACAAGGTTCGGATATTGCTTTACCAAATAGTGCAGAACTTCAATACATTTGGGTTGCAGCAATTCTGTTTCGCCACCGTTTGATAACAAACTATGCTCAAGTGTATTGACAGTAAACTGGCCTATTTTAAATGAGATGTTGTCTTGCATGAGCTTCCGTAACAACCAGCTTTTATGGGACTTTAACGTAATTAGATTTTAAAAAGATATTAAAAGGTTAAAGAAACGATTTGTCTAGCTTTTGTATTTCACCACTTTTTTTTATAACTAAGTAGAGCATACGAAAAATAAAATGTTTCAACATATAAAGCGCACAGTAAGTATTGAGCTATGTTGTTCTCATATCTCATATTGTTCTGTGCTGATTATAATAAAAAAGGGGATTGCACATGAAACACAAGTTATCCATGGTCGCTGCGAGTGTTGCTTTTGTTTGTAGTTTGGGTAGTGGAGCCTTCGCGCAAGAACAACAGGTAGATTCACAGGCAGATGAATCAGCAATCGAAAAAATTAGCGTTACGGGAAGCCGTATAAAACGAGCTGACTTTTCAACACCTCAACCATTGGTGGGCTTTAGTAAAGACGATATCGTTAGTATTGGTTCAAGTGATATTACAGATGCGCTATTGGAAATCCCATCAGTTATAGGTGGTGTAACCCCGCAAGGTAGTACGGGTAATATACAGAATAATGGTATACGTACTGCTGATTTGCGTGGTTTAGGTGATAACAGAACCTTAGTACTTATCGATGGTCGCCGGGCTGTGTCGAACAGCGCTAATGGTAATCGCGTAGGCTTAGGTACTATCCCTGCTGGTTTTGTTGAACGAGTGGAAGTAATTACGGGTGGTGCTTCGGCCGTCTATGGATCCGATGCGGTAGCCGGTGTTGTGAATATTATTACTGAAACAGACCAAGAAGGTTTCGAACTCGATGTACGTGGACAATATAGCAACGCATTAGATTCTTCTGACCAAACAATAGATTTTAGTTGGGGTGGCAGTTTTAATGAGGGTAAGGGGTACTTGTTTTCTGCAATTAACCTTGACACTCGAACAGCCATTCGAGCTCGAAATGTCCCTCGCTCTCTTATCCAAGCTGATTTTCAGTATGATGATGGCATCAATACCTTTGTCAATAGTCAAGGGGATCGTATCCCATTTAGTCAAATTGATAACTTTGATACCTTTGATTTTGGCGATTTAAGTGCCGATCCAGATGGAGGCCGCTTTGAAGGTAATGACTTCTTTTTCGACGAAAATGGTTTGCAGAGAGGCTTTGTAACGGATACTAACGGTTTTGACTTACGTGCTGATGATGATTTGAATGCTGCCCGAGACAGGGTTAATTTTGCTATTAAGGGAACGTACGACTTTACTGACGACTTCTCTGGTTTTTTTACCCTGACGCACTCATTTAATTCTACTCTTCAAACCCGGGAGCCAGAAGGGGATGATTTTAATGATGTCCACTTCTTGGTACTAGATGATAGTCAGGCTAATTTTACGGCCATCAACGTGCCTATTGGAGCTATACCTATTGATAATCCGTTCGCACCTGCGGAGATTGTGCAGGAAGCGGGTAGTAGTATTAGTTTCGATAGGCGATTTACCGAAGTAGGTACTCAACTTACTGATAACGATCGTAATACCACACGCTTTTATGGTGGTTTAAGGGGCCTAGTTTGGGATGATTGGGAATGGGAGGCGTCAGTTGGTTATGGCCGATATAATTCTGAACAAACTCGGTTTAATGAAATTAATGTTATTAATTTGACAGCGGGTTTAAATGCAGAACAGCTGCCTGATGGCACTATTCAATGCGCAGATGCAACTGATAGAGCTAACGGTTGTGTACCTGTTAATCTGTTTGGTCGCGGGTCTATTACGCCTGAGGCAGCTGACTTTATTCGTGCCAACTTATTTCAGGATGCAACAGTAGAACAGTATAGCTTTCAAGCCTATATAACGGGGGATTTGTTTGAGCTACCTGCTGGTACTGTAGGTTCAGCTTTTGGTATTGATTTTAGGCGCGACTTTGAAGACTTACAGCCAGGAGAGTTGAACCGTCGCGGTGGCCATACGTCTGGTACTGTGCCGCAATTTGATGACGGTTATAATGTATGGGAAGCTTTTGGTGAGGTAAGTATACCGTTAGTAGCTGATGCACCTGGTGCATACAATTGGTCTGTCGATACATCAGCTCGTGTCGCTAACTACAGCATCGAAAACGTAGGTACTGTATTTAGTTTTGGTGTAGGCACTCAGTATCAACCTGTAGAGGAATTGAACTTTCGCCTATCATTTAACCGCGCCTTGAGAGCACCTGACTTAGCCGAATTGTTCTCCCCACCTCGTGGTGATAATGATGGCATTAATGATGTTTGTGAAGGGGTGACACTCGCAGATGCGGGATCTAGTACACTGGCAGATAATTGCTTAGCAGAGCCTGGTATCGTTGGTTTTATCAATACGTTAGCCCAGGAAGATCCTACATTAGATATTAATCAGATTGAGTTTGAACAAGAAAATGGTGGTGTATCTTCTCCGAATACTGGTTTTATTGGTCTTAAAGAAGAAGAGGCAGATACGATTACTATAGGTGTCGTGTGGCAACCATCTTACATCGAAGGCTTCAGTTTATCTGTTGACTACTATGATATTGAAATCGAAGATGCAATTGACCAGCGTTCCAACCAAGATATTTTGAACTTGTGTTACACCGATCCTATTGATTTTCGAAATGGTAACAACCCTTTCTGTAACGATATTACACGCAATGAAGTCGATGGTCAGCTTGCTAACATCCTTCAGCGCGAGGCTAATTTAGCGGCCCAAGAAACGTCAGGCGTAGATTATCAGCTTAATTACGAGTTCTCACTAGATGGGCAAGGTATTCCAGGTAAATTTGAGGCTCGTTATATTCATACGCATTTAATTAAGTTCACAGAAACGACAGTTAATTTAGACGGAACTCTAAATGTGGATAACCAAAAAGGCGAGTTAGTTAATGAAAGATTCGAAGATAGAGGGCGTTTCTCTCTAGCTTGGTCTCACAATGACTGGCGTGTTACTTGGAGAACGACTTACTTTGGTTCGACATTTGATAGTAATGAACTGCTTGAGGACTTCCTTGATGCACAAGAAGAATTTGGTGATGCGGCAGAAGTGCCAGCCTTTCTTAATATTGATCGTGTTCTCTTCCATAACTTAACTGCTAGATATAGTACTCAGATAGGTAATGTGGATACGCGCTTTACTATTGGCGTCAATAACATTACGAATAATGAAGGACCTTTCATTCCTGATGGTGATGCTGCGTCCGGCGAGGATAGCAACTCAGCCGATGCATTCGGTATTAGAGGACGAAGCTTCTTCGCAAGAGTTAATTTGCGTTTCTAATTCATCTTTATATTTATTGACTTAAAACACCCAGCTTATCGCCATGATGAGTTGGGCATTTTCCCTTTGAAAAGAGTATTGAATGATGACACTCGTTTTTGTTAGGGGGGCGTCAGCGCTAGTAGTTATTTTGTTGCTGAATGTTATCCACCCAGTCAGTGCTAAGCCAGTTCCAATGACCCCAGTTGATATACTGTCGTTAAGTACTTTGCGTAATCAAGATATATCACCCGATAGTCAGGAGTTGTTGTATCAGGTGAGTGAAGTTGATTGGGAAAATAATCGACGTATCAGTCATATATGGCGCCATAATATAAGTTCTGGGGTTTCTAAGCAGATGACTTTTGGTGATGACTCAGAAACTGATCCTAAGTGGTCGCCAAATGGTGAAAAGTGGCTTTTTGTGACTAAACGAAAAGGCGATGATCATAAGCAAATTTATTTGATGTATAAAAATGGCGGTGAGGCCTCACGCCTGGCAGACTTGCCTGCCGTACCAAGCCAGGTTGTTTGGTCTGATGATGGCCAGTTTGTCTATTTTCTCGGGATAGAAGCGCAATCAAAGGAAGTCAAAAAGAAGATCAATGATAAGTTGATCATTCCTCGCTTTGAAGATCCGAATAAGCAACGGCAGCTATGGCGAGTCGATGTTGAATCTAGGAAAGTTGAAGCTCTAACCTCTGAGAACCACTCTATCGTCAGTTATTCATTATTTGACGGCGGTGATAAAGTTGTTTTTGCTAAAGGTTTGGGCAGCTTGATTGATAATCGCCATGCAGCAGATCTCTGGGTTTTAGACATAAAGGAAGGCTTTCAACAACGAATCACCACCAATAATTATTATGAAAAGAAACCGACCTTTTCTCCCAGTGAAAATCTGATGGCTTTTACTTCTGCAGTTAATGCTGATGGGCAAAACTACTACAGTAATAATATCTTTTTGATGGATATAGAGTCACAGAAAATTGAGGCCCTTACGGAAGGCTTCAAAGGTGACGTTGAAGATTTTGCATGGTCTGCGTCAGGCGAGGAACTATATTTTTTGGCTAACATTGGTGTCTCTAATCATCTGTTTTCATATGATATTGAAACGAAGCATATAAAGCAGTTAACAGAAGGAGAGTGGACGATTAGAGAGTGGTCATATCATGCGGGTAACAATGTCCATTTGCTTAATATTCGTAGTTCAAGCAGCCCGGGCGAGATCTGGCAGCTTAAAGGGATGGATAATAAGCTAAATCAGTTGACACATCTCCACTCCGAACTTACTAAAACCTATAAATTGCCGACACAAAAAGTAATTCGTTGGAAGAGTTACGATGGTGTCGAAATTGAAGGGCTCTTTGTTTACCCTCTAAATTATAGAAAAGGAAAGCCATTTCCTTTGGTTACCCAAACGCATGGTGGCCCCCGCTCATCCGATCAATATGGCCTCTGGTCTACTGGAAGCTATATGCCTGTCCTAGCGGCCAATGGTTACGGTATTCTCAGAGTTAACCATAGAGGTGGAGTAGGGTACGGTGATGCTTTTTTAAGAGATATGGTTGGTCAGTACTTTAGAAATGCACATTTAGACGTTCTCAGTGGGATAGATTATCTTGTTGAGAAGGGACTGGCTGATCCAGGCAAGTTGGTCAAAATGGGATGGAGTGCTGGTGGGCATATGACGAACAAGATCATTACTGTGACAGATCGCTTTAAGGCTGCATCTGTGGGTGCTGGCGCTGTGGATTGGACATCACACTATGGTGAGACTGATACCTCTTATAATCGAACTGATTGGTTTGGCGGTAAACCTTGGCAAAAAGAAGCGCCACTGAATGTTTATGATGATAACTCTCCCCTTAAAGATATGTGGAAAGTTAAGACACCTACACTTATTTTTGTGGGGGAAAAAGACGTGCGCGTACCACCGGCACAGTCAAAGATGTTGTTCAGAGCGTTGCGAGATTTAGGCGTTGAAACTGAGCTGTATATTGCGCCTGGGGAACCTCATGGATACAGAAAGCCCACACATCGATTATTTAAAATCAATAAGGAGTTAGAATGGTTCGAAAAACATGTCCACGGACGTGATTATCAGCACCAATCTGTACCGTAACTAACACGTTAATAAGCGGCACTACCTTTTTAGTTTTCTATAGAGTGTTCGCTCGCTGATACCTAGTGAATGAGCAACTTCCCCTTTATCGCCATTATGTAACTTCATCAATGCATGAATTTGATCTTGCTCTGCTCGTTTCAACGGGTTTTCATGGCTTATTTGTTGATTTAAAAAAGAACGCTCTGCGTCAATGGCAAGGTTAAGTGCGTTTACTGATAATTCGATGTTCGTTTCAAAGAGGCAGGCTCTTTCTAGAATATTCTTCAATTCCCTGATGTTACCTTCAAAGGTATGGCGCATAAGCCAACGTTGAGCTGCTTTTGAAATACCCATACCTTGATGCATACGAGACATAATCGATTTCGCGAGCAATGGAATATCACCTGTTCGTTCATGTAAATTGGGCAAGTAGATGGGGAAGACGTTTATTCTAAAGAACAAGTCCTTACGAAATTTTCCTTCATTAACCATTTCTCTCAAGTTTTTGTGTGTTGCACATATTAATCTAAAGTCAGCGACCTTCTCTTGCTCACTGCCGACTGGCCGGTATGTGCCGAGCTCGATTAGTCGTAGCAGTTTAACTTGCAGTGATAAGGGAATATCGCCCACCTCATCTAAAAATAATGTGCCTTGGCTCGCTGTATCGACTAACCCGTTTTTGTTGTATGCGGCACCGGTGAATGCCCCTTTAATGTGGCCGAACAGCTCACTTTCGAACAGAGTTTCAGACAGCCCTGAGCACTCCACAATGACAAAAGGCCGCTCTTTTCGTTTACTGGCTTGATGAATCGCATGAGCTGCTAGCTCTTTACCTGTGCCCGATTCACCGAGCAATAGAACACTGGCCTCATGGGGCCCAACGCGGTTTATCATATCAACGACTTTAATGAAAGCTGGGCTGGTGCCTACCATACCCGCGTCGCTTTGTTGAACACTGGCATGTGGCACTGCTTTGAGCAACTCTACAAAGTATATGAGTTTTCCGCTTGCATCATTTATCGGTAATAGCTCTACATCAACATATTCTTTGCCTCTAGGTGTGTTATGAATATGCAGCACGCGCTCGCGCTCGCCGCTTTGAAGGCTAGCACTGAGAGGGCAGCTCTCACCGCACTTATCACAAGGCTTATCATATCCGTGAGACACTTCATAACAATGCCCACCTGAGGATTTATCAATCGTGCCAAAGCAAGCCGTGTAATGCCTGTTAGCAGCCATAATTTCATAACGAGGTGATACCAAAATAGCAGGGTAATCATAACCATTAAGTACATGAGCAGCCTCAATAGGTACTTCAGGGTGAATGATTTGTAAATTGTCATTCATGTCATTTTCTCTGACATATTTGTCGTGAACTCATTATTTCATAATAGAATTAAATATTCCATTTGGATATATATGTTGGTTAAAAAGCCCGCCATGACAATGAGTTAAGTTTCTTTCACAGGTGCTAGGTTAAAGTTGGTTTGCAAATTGCTCTGACATGGCATGTTGTTGGTTACAGGTATTTTCAAATGTCAGTCAGTTCTTTTACCGGTATTTCAGAACAAAGTAAGCCAGATGTTGACGTTTTTTTTGAGCCAAGCTCTTGTACTTTGTCGTATCTTGTCATTGATCCTGACTCCAATGCTTGCGCCATCATTGATTCGGCAGCAGATATGGATTACGCCGCTGGGCGAATAAGCTATGAGTCAGCGGATAAGATTATTGCGATCATTAAAAAACGCTCATTGTTTCTTGAATGGATCATAGAAACGCATGTACATGCAGATCACTTGTCTGCGGCTCTTTATATTCAATCTCAGTTAGGTGGGAAAGTAGCCATAAGTCGACAAATATCCGAAGTACAAGGTGTGTTTTCGGAAATATTTGATGAAGACGAGAGCTTTTCCCGACAGGGAGAACAATTTGATCATCTATTTGAGAATAATGAAACCTATTCCATTGGCAATCTACAAGGACTTGCGCTACATACACCAGGGCATACACCAGCTTGCATGACACATGTTATAGGAGATGCAGCCTTTGTTGGTGACACGCTTTTCATGCCTGACAGTGGTACTGCAAGAGCTGACTTCCCAGGTGGCGATGCACAGCTATTATATCGCTCGATACAACGCATCCTCTCTTTACCTGGAACGACTAGACTCTTTACTTGTCATGATTATCAACCCGATGGGCGAGAGCTAAAATGCGAAAGTACGGTTGATGAACAAAAGAAAACGAATATCCATCTAAGAGATAACACACCTGAACAAGATTATGTAGCGATGAGAAAAAGCAGAGACGCGACTTTGCCTATGCCAAAACTGATTATTCCAAGTATTCAAGTCAACATGAGAGCCGGTGCTCTGCCCGAAAAATCAGCACGTAATGACACCGCCTATCTCAAAGTGCCTATTAATCGTCTTTAGTTATCTGTTTAAGTTGTTGAGTGAGAAGTCTATGAATATTAAGCGTGTGTCCGACTCCTTCTTTGTGAGTAACGCCATAACAATAAGTGATTTGCCTATTATTGAAGAATTGGGCATTAGGACAATTATCTGTAATCGCCCAGATGGTGAACAAGAAGAACAAACATCTTTTGATGATATTCAGGCCAAAGCATCAAAGCTAGGCATATCATGTCATTATCTGCCTACTTCACCTAAGGATCTGGACTACACCATCAGTGAAGTTGTTAATCAAATTTTAGATGAAACGCATGAACCTGTCTTGGCATACTGTCGCAGTGGACTTCGTTCAATATCTTTATGGGCAGCAGGGCGGCTATCTTGTGGAGACAATATTAAAATACTCAATCAACAGGCAATACGATTGGGGTATGACGTTAAGCCTAACTTAACGACCTTCACCACAATCCAGCGTAATTGGCATAACTCGACTGTCTTTGATGTCGTAATTGTCGGCGGTGGTGCAGCTGGATTAGCTGCAGCATCTAGTATATTGAGTCGTAGCGCTGAGTTGAATATTGCTATTATCGATCCTGCTGAACATCACTATTATCAGCCTGGTTGGACTATGGTCGGTGCGGGTGTTTTTTCTGCTGAGCAAACCAAAAAGCGTATGCAAGCAATTATGCCAAAGGGGGTAACTTTCTATCAAAAAGCGGTTAGTGCTTTCATGCCATCGAGCTCTTCTGTAGCTCTCGATAGCGGTGATGTTTTAACCTACAAACACTTGGTTGTTGCAGCGGGGCTTAAGCTAGACTGGGGAAAAATCGCTGGACTAGAAGACACTTTAGGGAAGAACGGTGTTACGTCAAATTATCGATATGATTTGGCACCTTACACGTGGGAGTTAGTCCGGAGCTTGAAACAAGGTAATGCGATATTCACGCAGCCAGCCATGCCTATTAAATGCGCGGGCGCACCTCAAAAAGCGATGTACTTGTCGGCTGACAATTGGCTCAAAAATACCTGCCTAGGACATATTAATATTGATTTTTGTACAGCAACATCTGCTTTGTTTGGTGTTGAACACTACGTTCCAACATTGATGAGTTACATAGAAAAATATGGCGTAAATCTTAATGTTAAGCACAACCTTGTTAAGGTCGATGGGGATAATCAAAAAGCATGGTTCGAAGTTACTTCTGATGATAGCCACACTACTATCATAGAAAAGTCGTTTGATATGTTACATGTTTGCCCACCGCAGAGTGCGCCAGATTTTATCAAGTGTAGTCCATTAGCCGACGCAGATGGTTGGGTAGATGTTGATCATCAATCACTTAGACATAAACGTTTTTCTAACGTGTGGGGCATCGGTGATGTGACTAATACCCCAAATGCAAAAACAGCGGCTGCGGCAAGAGCACAATCGCCAGTGCTGGCGAGTAACTTATTAGCAAGTATGGGCAAAGATGTGACGCCGCTTAACTATTTAGGTTATGGTTCTTGCCCATTGACCGTCGAGCTCGGTAAGGTCGTCCTAGCCGAGTTTGGGTATGGGGGGCAATTGATGCCATCTTTTCCTACATGGTTGCTTGATGGCAGTAAACCGTCTTCATTATCTTGGGCACTCAAGAAGTCTATACTTCCAGAACTTTATTGGCGCGGCATGTTGAAAGGTCGTGAATGGTTAATTGCGACTGAATCGGCGCTTTAATTCTTGATATTTCCTTTTAATATAATTCGATAGGACAATTTGTGATTTTAGCGTTTATTGGTGCAGCCGCAATCGGCTTGAGCCTCGGTCTTTTGGGATCTGGAGGTTCTATACTAACTGTTCCCGTACTTATTTATTTATTGGGGCAAGACGAAAAGGTTGCTATCGCAGGTTCCCTAGCCATTGTTGGCACTATTGCGCTAGTTGGTGCAATCCCCTACATGTATAAGAAGCTGGTGGATTGGCAAAATGTGTTGTGGTTTGGTATGCCGGGAATGGTGGGAACTTATCTCGGGGCTTATGCATCTCAATTTATCCCAGGCATTGCTCAGCTCTCTTTGTTTGCCGTTATTATGCTTGCTGCATCCTACAAAATGATCAAACAGCAGCCAGCAATGCTGCAAGCGAGTACTAAAAGGCCGGCTATTAACATCGCTATTGACGGCTTAATTGTAGGAGTGATTACGGGGATCGTGGGGGTAGGCGGCGGTTTCTTAATTGTACCAGCGCTTGTATTGATGGGCGGGTTGAGTATGCGTCAAGCTGTAGCCACAAGTTTAGTGATCATTGCGCTGAAGTCTTATTCAGGTTTTTACAAGTATTTAGATATTCTTCAAGAACAAGGATACTCGTTAGACTGGCCCACACTATTCATGATAGCGGGCATTGGGATTTTGGGTTCTTTTGTTGGAAATCTTATTTCAGATAAATTGCCGCAACAAAAGCTGAAACGCTTTTTCGGTATTTTCTTGATTGTTATGGCAATTTTTATACTGTTCAAAACGATACCTCGTTTTTTATAAGCTATCCTACGATACAAATTTAAAGCATTGTCAGTTAAGCTATAACTTTTGTGCTTTAAGCGTTACTGCTGTTGTTAGTGACGCTCCTACCAATACAAGGGCAATAGCTTGTCTAACAAGTTGCTAAAATCAGGTGTTGTCGTCAGTGTGATGACATTGATCTCTCGTGTACTCGGCTTAGTTCGCGATGTTGTTGTGGCTAGCATCATGGGTGCTGGGGCAGGTGCTGATGTTTTCTTTCTAGCGAATAAAATCCCTAATTTTTTAAGGCGCCTTTTTGCTGAAGGTGCCTTTGCACAAGCTTTTATTCCTGTGTTGACTGAAGTTAAACAAAATGGCTCAGAGCATGATTTAAAACTGTTTATTGCCAAGGTGGCGGGAACATTGGGGGTTATCGTAACACTTGTAACAGTCGTCGGTGTTATTGCGTCCCCTGTTATAATTGCTTTATTTGGGACAGGGTGGTTTATCGACTACCTTGATGGCAACCCTGACGGTGAGAAATATGAACTAGCATCATCCATGCTTAAAATTACCTTTCCCTATCTAATGTTTATCTCGCTGACCGGGCTCTCTGGTGCGGTACTAAACACGCTTAACAAGTTCGCTGTCTCCGCATTTACGCCAGTGCTACTCAACGTTGGCATCATTAGTTGTGCGATTTTTTTATCACAACAGTTTGAACAGCCCGCTTATGCCTTGGCATGGGGCGTATTTATTGGTGGTTTGTTACAGTTACTTTTTCAGTTACCTTTTTTATACCGGGCAGGCGTTCTCGTTAAACCTCAATGGGGATGGCACGACCCTGCAGTGGTGAAAGTCCGAACCTTGATGATCCCGGCGTTATTTGGTGTGTCTGTTGGGCAATTGAATCTGTTATTCGATACATTAATTGCAAGCTTTCTAGGAACCGGTGCGATCAGTTGGCTCTATTATTCAGACCGACTTTTAGAATTCCCGTTGGGCTTATTCGGTATTGCAATTGCGACTGTGATATTACCGACTTTGTCGCGTAATCACAGTAGTGACGATACACAAGCCTTTGCCAAAAACATGGACTGGGGGGTGAGAATGGTTTGTATCCTAGGTATCCCTGCAGCGGCTGGTTTGGTATTGCTGGCTGAGCCGCTGTTGTTGGTCATTTTCTATCGTGGTGAGTTCTCTCTAGATGATGCTGCTAAAGCATCGTTTAGCTTGATGGCTTATGGCACCGGGCTACTCAGCTTTATGCTTGTAAAGGTACTCGCACCTGGTTTTTTCTCTCGCCAAGATACGAAGACGCCAGTCAAAATAGGCATAGCCTGCATGATTGCCAATATGGTGTTTAACATTATTTTTGTCATTCCTTATGATTACGTTGGGTTAGCCATAGCTACTAGCCTTTCAGCTACACTTAATGCTGCGTGGTTGTATGTTTTATTGAATAAACAAGGCGTCTACAGAGTGAGTCGAGCTACAACTAATCTTGTCCTTAAAGTGTTAGCGGCTGTCGGAGGTATGGCTTTTGTTGTTCGTTACCTTTCTCCAGAGATTGAATATTGGCAAGTAGCTCCTTTAATGCAGAATATTATTCAACTTACCAAGCTCATAGGCCTCGCCGCTATTACTTTCTTACTCAGCTTGTTTTTATTAAGAGTTCGATTGTCCGATATCAGGAGTCAACAGAGTTAAACGGTGTCTATTATTGAAACTTAAGTTGATATTTCCCTGCTTAAACCGTAATAAAATGTTGAATTAGTTAAATTGCTGCCTTTCTTTCATGTGTTCGTCAGTTATAATCAGTCGTTTTTTGTCTTGTGTGCACTAAATACGATACACATCGATTAATATTGAAGTGAAGTAGCCGCAATAATGTTTTTGCTATCTAGGGTTTATTTTGGAACTTATTCGAGGCTTACATAACTTAAGAGAACGCCATAAAGGGTGTGTGCTCACCATAGGTAAGTTTGACGGTGTACATCTAGGTCACAAGGCTGTGCTATCGCAGGTGGTTAATAAAGCCAAAGCATTGAATTTGCCTTCTGCTGTCATGGTTTTTGAACCGCAGCCTGAAGAGGTTTTTCAACCAGAAACAGCGCCAGCAAGGCTAAGCACTTTACGTGATAAATATGTGCGTTTAGCTGAATTAGGTATTGATAGGCTGGTATGCGTAAAATTTGATAGGTCGTTTGCACAATATAGTGCTCAAGCGTTCATATCAGAATTATTAGTTGAGAAATTAGGTATTCGCTTCTTAGTTGTAGGTGATGACTTCCGGTTTGGACAAAAACGTATCGGTGACTTTCATTTGCTTAAAAAAGCAGGGAAGGTATCGAACTTTGACGTTGTAAGCACGACAAGCTATCGGTTGCAAGATTGTCGTATTAGTTCATCAGTGATTAGAGAGTCCCTGGCTGATGGATTGTTTGGACAAGCAAAAGCCATGCTTGGAAGAGGCTTTAGTATTGATGGCAAAGTGGTTCATGGAGAGAAAAATGGCCGCACCATTGGATTCCCAACTGCTAATCTGATTTTACGCCGATTAAGGTTGCCAGTAGAAGGGGTTTTTGCTGTTAAGGTTAGGTATAAAGGTGCCTATTACCGAGGCGTAGCTAACATAGGGACTAGGCCAACCCTTAGCGGTAAACGCAGGCAATTAGAAGTGCACCTTTTTGATGTAAACAATGACTTATATGGGCAGCAGATTTCGGTAGAGCTGATACATAAAATTAGAAATGAAATTAAGTTTGAGAGCTTTGATAAGCTACGCGAACAAATAGAAATAGATGCCCAGCAAGCAAGAGACTTGTTGAGAGAAATAGATTAAACGAACAGCAGTTAACTGACTGCAAGTATATTTTGGACCAAAGGACCCATGAGCGACTATAAACATACGTTAAATTTGCCGGAAACAGAGTTTCCGATGCGCGGCAGCTTGGCTCAACGCGAGCCTCAAATGCTGAAAAAGTGGACTGAAGAAGGTCTCTATGCCCAAATTCGTGAAGCGAAGGCAGGTAAAAAGCCTTTTATTCTTCATGATGGCCCTCCGTATGCAAATGGCGATATTCATATTGGTCACGCGGTTAATAAAATTTTAAAAGACGTCATTGTAAAAGCCAAAACGTTGTCTGACTTTGACTCTCCTTATGTACCTGGCTGGGATTGCCACGGTCTGCCTATTGAACTTAAGGTTGAAAAAAAGGTTGGAAAACCTGGAAAGAAAGTCACAGCCGCTGAGTTTAGAGAAAAATGCAGAGCGTATGCAGAGCGTCAAATCGAAGGTCAAAAGAAAGATTTCATTCGATTAGGGGTGTTGGGGGATTGGGACAATCCATACAAGACAATGAATTATCAATCTGAAGCCGACATTATACGTATGCTTGGCAGCATTGTACGTTCCGGGCATCTGGAAAAAGGCTTTAAACCCGTTCATTGGTGTACTGATTGCGGTTCAGCGTTGGCAGAGGCTGAAGTTGAATATCAAGACAAAGTATCTCCGTCTATTGATGTAAGATTTGTTGTATCAGACCAAACGGATATCGATAAAGCGTTTGGTGATACATTGGGTGAAGGTAAGGCGTCGGTTGCTATCTGGACAACAACACCTTGGACCATGCCCGCTAACCGAGCGGTCTGTTTGCATCCTGAGCTAACATATTCGCTCGTCCAAACTGAAAAAGATGGCTTTAAAGAAAGGCTCGTCCTGGCAAGTGACCTTGTTGATGATTGTATGCAGCGATTTGGTATTGAGAATTTCTCTACACTAGCAACTTGCCAAGGCGATACATTAGAAAGAGTTTCATTAGAACACCCCTTTTATGATTTCTCTGTGCCCGTTATCTTAGGTGACCACGTTACCACAGAATCCGGTACTGGTTGTGTGCATACAGCACCTGGGCACGGTGTTGACGACTTCAATGTTGGCCGCAATTACGACTTAGAAGTAGCAAATCCTGTTGGCGCTAATGGTGTTTATATGGAGTCTACGGAGCTTTTTGCTGGGCAACATGTTTTTAAAGCCAATGAGAGCATTATTGAGGTGTTGAAGGAAAAAGGGATGTTGTTACATCATTATTCCTATGAGCATAGTTATCCGCATTGCTGGCGTCACAAAACGCCTATTATCTTCCGTGCAACGCCACAATGGTTTATTAGCATGGACAAGAAAGGGTTACGTAAGTCATCAATAGAAGCGATACACGATACACAATGGATCCCTGATTGGGGTGAAAGCCGTATCGAAAAGATGGTTGAAGGTCGCCCTGATTGGTGTATTTCACGTCAGCGTACATGGGGTGTTCCAATCACCTTATTTGTACACAAGGATACCGGCGAGCTTTATCATGATACGGATGCCGTGCTCGAAAAAGTTGCAAAAGCTGTTGAACAAAAAGGTATTCAAGCGTGGTGGGATTTAGCGCCTGAAGAACTAATCGGGGATGATAGTGACACTTACATTAAAGTGACTGATACATTGGATGTCTGGTTTGATTCCGGTGTCACACACTCTTTCGTTGTCGATAGGAGAGATGATATTCCCGCGTCTGCGGATTTATATCTCGAAGGCTCTGACCAACATCGTGGTTGGTTTATGTCTTCACTGATGACCTCTATTGCGGGAAAAAATGAAGCGCCTTATAAGCAAGTTTTAACGCATGGCTTTACTGTTGATGCTGATGGTAAAAAGATGTCTAAGTCGATTGGTAATACGGTATCGCCACAAGATGTGATGAATAAACTTGGCGCAGATATATTACGTTTGTGGGTAGCTTCTACAGATTACCGCAGTGAAATTACCGTTTCTGATGAAATACTTAAGCGTGCAGCAGATGCTTACAGACGTATTCGTAACACAGCCAGATTCTTGCTCGCTAATTTGAATGGATTTAATCCAGAGACTGATTTAGTGCCTTTTGATCAGATGGTTTCGCTTGACCAGTGGGCAGTTCAAAGAGCTAAGGCAGCGCAGCAAGATATAATTGATGCTTACGAAAAATATGACTTCCTTGTCGTCAACCAAAAGCTCATGCAGTTCTGCTCAATTGAAATGGGAAGCTTCTATTTAGATGTCATCAAAGATAGACAATACACAGCTAAAGGTGATGGTCTTGCACGACGTTCATGTCAGACCGCCTTATATTATATTGCAGAGGCATTAGTTCGTTGGATGGCTCCTGTGATGAGTTTTACAGCACAAGAAATTTGGGAAGCGTTACCTAATAGTAAAGAGGGTGAAAGGAGTCGCTTTGTGTTTACTGAGTCTTGGTATCAAGAGCTTAATACATTTAGCGCAGACTCTGATTTGGATAATGATTTTTGGCAACAGATACTCGCTGTTAAAACTGAAGTGAATAAAAACATCGAAAGAGTGCGCAAGGAGCAAGAACTTGGTGCGTCGTTGGAGGCTAAAGTTACGCTCTTTACCACACCAGAGATGGCAACAGCACTCGCTAAACTGGAAGATGAATTGCGTTTTGTTTTGATCACATCAGCAGCTATTGTTGTAACAGATGAAAAGCCGGCTAATGCCATTGAAACTGAAATCGATGGCTTATCTGTTCTTGTCGAGAAAGCGAAAGGGAAGAAGTGCACTCGTTGTTGGCATGTTCGCGAAGACGTAGGCAGTAATGCTGAGCACCCAGAGTTATGTAGCCGTTGTGTAATTAATGTTGACGGTAATGGAGAAAGCAGATTTTATGCCTAATTCTAAGGTGTCTATTAAGGAGTCAGGGTTACGCTTTTTGTGGATAACCCTGATTGTTATAGCGGTTGATCAAATCACGAAATATGCGGTTGTTGGTGCTATGCAATTGCATGAATCGATTCAGTATACGTCGTTTTTTAATTTAACCTATGTACGAAATTATGGTGCTGCTTTTAGCTTCTTGGGCGATGCAAGTGGCTGGCAGCGTTGGTTTTTCACCGCAATCGCTATAGGGGTAAGTGGTTATCTTCTGTATTGGCTAAGGTATGCAAAAAAGCATGAAATCATTCAATCCGTTGCTTTTTCGTTTGTATTGGGTGGTGCTTTAGGTAATGTCTATGATCGCATCATGTTTGGCTATGTCATTGATTTTTTAGACGTATACGTTGGTACCTACCACTGGCCTGCGTTTAACGTTGCTGACAGTGCTATATTTTTAGGTGCTTGTTTATTGATATTTGATTGGCTGAAAAATGGTGATCAGAGTGACGACTAATATGCAGTCAGGGGATATCTCTATTAAAGAGAAAAGCCAAGTTGAATTACACTTTGAACTGAAATTAGCTGATGGTTCAGCAGCTGAGAGCACGCGTGTACATGACAAGCCAGCTCGTATGGTGATGGGTGATGGAAGCTTAACGCCAAACTTTGAGCAATGCTTGTTTGGGTTGCATATTGGCGATAAGAAATCATTTACTTTGGAGCCAGACGATGCTTTTGGTCAGCCTAACCCGAATAATATCATCCACATGGATAGATCTAAGTTTGATGCTGAATCACCCGCGACTGAGGGGATGATTATTGCATTTCAGCAGCCTGATGGCTCAGAGATGCCCGGTATTGTAAGGACTGTCATCGGTGAATCAGTGACTGTAGATTTTAATCACCCGTTAGCAGGACAACGCGTGACTTTTGATGTCGAAATATTAAATATCAAGCAATCCGATGTAACTCAACCAAAGGAGTCATAAGCTTATGCAAATTCATCTAGCGAATCCTCGTGGTTTTTGTGCCGGCGTTGATCGAGCCATTACTATCGTTGAGCGCGCTCTGGAAATGTTCCCAGCACCTATTTATGTCCGTCACGAGGTTGTACACAATAAGTTTGTTGTTGACGGCTTAAAACAACGCGGCGCTTTATTTGTTGATGAGCTTGATGAAGTTCCTGACGATAGTTTGGTCATTTTCTCGGCACATGGTGTGTCTCAAGCCGTTAGGGAACAAGCTAAAAGCCGAGGGCTTAAGGTGTTTGATGCAACATGTCCTTTGGTGACCAAAGTACATATGGAAGTGATGCGAGCCAGTAATAAAGGGACAGAATGTGTGCTTATTGGCCATGAAGGGCATCCCGAGGTTGAAGGTACTATGGGGCAATATCATAGTAAAGAAGGTGGGATATACCTTGTTGAATCCGTGGAGGATGTTGCGAGTTTAGATGTTAAGAACCCTGAAGCACTTTATTATTGTAGCCAAACTACTTTGTCAGTCGATGACACTGCAGATGTTATTGATGCATTGAGGAAGAAATTCCCACAGATTGAAGGCCCTAGGAAAGACGATATCTGCTATGCCACACAGAATAGGCAAGATGCTGTTCGGGAATTGGCTTCATCTTGTGATCTTGTACTGGTTGTTGGCGCTAAAAATAGCTCTAACTCAAACAGGCTAAGAGAGTTAGCCGAAAAAATCGGTGCAGAGGCGCACCTTATCGCTGACGAAAGTTGTATCAAACCTGAATGGTTGGCTCAGTCGAGTCATATTGGTGTAACTGCTGGAGCATCAGCACCAGAAGTGTTGGTCAAGCGAGTAATTGATACGTTAATAGCTTCTGGCGCAGAGAATGTGCGAGAAGTGCCTGGACGCAAAGAAAATATCGAATTCGCTGTACCTAAGGAATTGCGAGTTAAGCAAGTTTCATAAAACAGCGCTACTAAGTTAAGTGGTATTGAGTCTATATATAACAGGGTTCTAAATATTTAATCACAGCTAGTGCTCTTTTGATTGTTTAGTGACCATAATTACCTGATTTAGCACCTTTTCGACTCAAAATGGTGCTAAAACATACCTTTTATCAAGAACTGATAACCAATTAATCCTTTTATTGGGTTACCTTATATCCATGATATTAACTATTATTGTTTTTAATTTGCCGATTGGGGCGCAGTAAAGCTAATTGTTATGGGTAGAACAAGTGTTGTCGAACAGTAGAATAAATATTCGATCTCAGGCCGGTGTTGGTATGGTTGAAGTGTTGGTAACTCTTTTTATTCTCTCTATTGGATTGTTGGGTGTTGCTTCTCTTCAGTTTATTGGTTCGCTGGCTAACTCAGATGCACTTAACCGCTCTCAGTCTGTTCTTGTTGCACAACAGCTTACCGAGAGACTCAGAGCTGCTAGCGTTATGTCACAAGCAGGTGATGGGCAAGTGGTGACTAACGAATACTTTGATGCCAATCGTTATAATTTTGGTAACTTATCGTGCCCTGGAGGTGGAAATCCGTTTGACTGCTTTTGCAATGCAATCCCATCAGGTGTTAGAGATTGCCAAGGCCAAAACTGCTCAGCAGCTGAACTTGCTACCTACGATGCCTACGAAGTGTCTTGTTCAGCTGTAAGCTCAAATCCAGAAGTTACTATCGCATTGACCTGTGAAGACAATAACGCCTTGGATGCAAATGCTTGCAGCGCAGGTTCCAAGCACAGCATTACGTTAAGTTGGCCAGCGCAAAGTTGGCAAAATAACGAACGTCGGCTCAATGCAGATTGTAATGTTGATGCTGATGAGCCAATGGATTGCGTTGTTGTGGATGTGACCTTATGAAGAAGCAACAAGGTTTTAGCTTAGTCGAACTGATGATTGCTCTGGTTTTAGGGTTGATTATATCAGGTTCTGTCATACAAATTATGAGCAGTAGTAAAGTGAC
>CAZVDU010000036.1:0-28688 GCA_964625615.1 uncultured Pseudoalteromonadaceae bacterium
AAAAGCGGTGCGCAGTATAAGCAGTTTTAATTCGCTTGTCATCACTCAAATAATCTCTTATTGACTATTTGAGTGAAAAACAACCAAAAACCTACCGATTATGTGTTGGATGCCCGCCTAACCATCACTAACCCGAGTAATAACAGGCTTAACAAGGTGGCGCTGCCGCCTCCTCCGCTAGTACTTTGAGCGGCTGGTGGGGGTGGCGGCGGAGGCGGTGGCGGAGGCGGGGCCACAACCGTTACCACAACACTGGCGGTGATTGTTAGGCCAAAGTCATCTGTAACGTCTACTTGCAACATTAACTCACCGGCATCATCAGGGGATGTAAACGAAATGTTCGGCTGGTCAGGGTTATCGATAGTGACTGGGTCACCTGATATTTGACTCCATATGTAAGCCAGGTCTTGCCCTTCTGGGTCGCTTGCTGTTGCTGATAGATTGACGATAGAACGTGTGTTTACTTCGCTGTCATCATTAACAGTGACAATAGGCGGTAGGTTACTTTCATCATCTCTTATTTCAACGGTAACCTGTGAGTTAGTGCCGAGTAATACGTTATCGGGGTTACTGAGATCAATAGTGAAGTTTTCTAATGATTCTGTTTCGTTATCGTCTATGAGGGTTACAGTGATTGTTTGAGGTGTCATATCACCTCGTTCCCAAGTTAAGGTGCCATTGGTGGCTTCGATGTCTTGACCAACAATTGCTGTACCTGATGTCACTTCAAAATCAATGGAAGCGACACTTTGACTGCTACCAGTTCTGTTAACCATAACTTCAATGCTTGTTTGGTTTTCTCTTACTGTTTGGGTTTCTTGTGCGAATGACAATATGCTGCCGTTAGGAACGCCTGTAATGTCGACTGTTGATAGGTTAGGTACTGCCAGTGCTGCGCCGTTTCTTGGATTGAATAAACGAACAAAAAAGAGTTCGGAGAATTCCTGCTCGTTTGCATCAGCTTGGATTGGTATTGCAATGGTCCGTGTTGTTTGATCGTTTTCAGCCCAGATTAACGTGCCAGTGGCACCATCAAAGTCATCAGCATTGGCTGAACCGATAACGGTCTCGTAAGATACTTCAACTGCTGCCGTTCCCGTTTTGTTGACAATAACCTCTAAAGTCTCGCCTTCATCCACTGTATAGGTTGCTTGTGAAAAGCTGAGCTCAGAGACCGCACTTTGCGTTGTGTTGTCACGCAACACGTATAATCCTGTGTTGATATCGCTTGCGAGGATAACGCCACTCGGTAAGTAAGGATAAACGCCCCATGCACCATTGAAGGTGGTCCTGTCTGACGACGGGAACGTATCAAAATAACCGACTTCGGTAGGTGTTGTTGGATCTGTGATGTCTAGTACTGTAATGCCTCGCTCATAATTAGACATGTAGTAACGGTTGCCACGCACAAAGCCGTTGTGATCAATAGTTCTTGTCGATCCTGTCCATGTACCTGCTAATGTCGGATTGGCTAAATCACTTAATTCGAAAATGCGTAGCGTCGTGTTTAGGCCGACATCTCGCTCATCTAACTCATCATGAACAAAAACGAATTGGCGGTCTTCGCTCCACCAACCGGAGTGCACATAACTTACATTCGGGTAGCTAGTGTTGCTTAAGTTAACGGCAGTATCGGGGTTTGAATGATCCCATAGCCTGAGTTGATTTTCATTAAAATCGAGCATTAACAAGCAAGTACCTGCAACTGCATTTACGCACTGTGTTGTCGCGCGTGAGTCGCTGATTGTGAGCGATGAAAGGTCATGTGCATAATCGTCACGTGTCGCGCCAGACAATGTGTAAGTAGCATCAAGATTAGTGGGATCGTCCAAAGAGTAGCTTCTAAAAGAACCACCGAGTTGATTTGAACCACCAATATGCAATTGGGCAGATGTGTTGGGGTTAGTAATCCCCAAACTGTAGTCAACATTACTGATATAAATATTATGCGCGCTAAGGTCTGTCGAATCTCTTCTGGCAACACTGATACTATCGGGAAGCTGATTAAGGTCAATGATAACAGTACCATCAACAGCACTGTCTGCGGTCACATAAGCGAATGCTTGCCAAACCTGATTTATTTCATCAAATCGTTGGAAGACTTTAATGTCACGCCATGTTGTTTGTTGGCCTCCAATACGCCCGACAATGCGGGGGTTTACTGGGTCTAATAGATCGACAACGACTATACCGTTGCGCAAACCAACGATGGCGTACTCGCGTTGATCATTAAGGTCAACGTGTCCCCATATGTCATTGGCCCCATTTGGGTTGCCAGGAAAGTCAGTGAGTGGGATATGGCTTATTAAGTCCATGTTACTGCAGGGGAAAACGCCTGCGCGTCCGTTAACACAATCCTCTGTCGGTTGTGCACTAGACAATTGTTGGAGTAAGCCTTGATCTATCTGAACCGCTTCCGCCGATTCACTTTTACTGTCGGCTATAACATTGAAGCCTTGTTGATACAGTGAATCAGCGTACTCAAGTGGCACACCAGACAATGTAGTGGTGTGAAGAGCTGGGTTTTGTGTTTGGAAAAGATCAACAGTGTCGTAGCCACCAATAACCGGTACTGTTTGACTGATCAAGTAAAGAAGCTCAGAAGGTTCCGTGATGGCGTAGTTACCGCGGGCAACTAAAATTTTGTCGCCTTTATTGGCTTTTTGTGTCGCGTAGCTAATGGTCTTGCAAGGTCTTGCTCTGTTGTCACAGAATCCTTTGTCTTGCCCATGTTGTGCGACAAAGCGACTCTTGTCATGTTCTGAATGACTGCGCACAGTATAGCTTGTAATAATACTTACTAAACCTAAACCAGCAATAACTAACGGTATGTATTTCTTCATACGAACTTCACCTAAACAACAAATTTTATTCGTTCAGCAGCCAGTATCTGCCATAATGGAGCGAGACGCTAGGTTTTATTACGAAAACATGGGTACTATGAAAATTGTTACTATTAATAAAAGGTTTAATTGTTTTTTGTCATATCTATTTTTACAGGGTTTTATAGTTAAATCATAATGCTAGATGCTATTAAATTACTAGTCGCTGCTCTAGTAGCTACTGTCATTATTGGTTGTGAGCCTAGTAATGAGTCAGGCAAATCCCAAAGTTTTACTTTTAAGTTAGCGTTGAATAATAAGCTTTTGACCTGCGCCGACCTTACCAATGGTGTTTTATTGCAAGGCCAATATTGGCAGATAGATACGCTTAAGTTCTTTGTCCATCAATTGGTGCTTGTGCAGAATCAACATAACGAGCTTGTTGAGCTTATTCCGAGTGATTGGCAAACGAATCGTGTTGCTCTTTTATCGCTGGAACCCGATTTGTGTGCGGAAGTGGAAGAGCAAGCCGATGAAGCGAAGAATCAGGCTCTGTATTTCAAGTCCACATCCATGGCCGAAACATCAAGCAGTATACGCTTAACTATAGGTGTGCCATTCGAAGAGAATCATAAGAACCCTTTAATACAACCGTCACCATTGAATTTACCAATAATGTTTTGGTCGTGGCAGTTGGGGCATAAGTTTCTAAGGTGGGATATGACGCGTGCTGGTTCAAGTTGGTCCTATCATCTGGGCAGTATAGGGTGTGAGTCGGCATCAAGTGTTCGAGCACCCAAAAGCCCGTGCATAGAACCTAATACCGTATCTTTAGAACTGAATAAGCCTAATAATGATAACAACACCATTTGGATTCACTTAGATAGAGTTATTGAAGGCTTAGATTTGAATGGTAGTAGCAGTTGTGTTCTGCATGGTACAACGGAAAGTAGCTGTGCCACATTAATCCAGAATTTGCACTATAACGAGGTGTTTGAGTGGCGCTGAGGAAGTCGGTTCTTTCAACCATCATTTTTTGGGCTTTTGTAGGTTTAAGTTCTGGTTGCTCGAAACAAGAGCCTGAACCCTATCAGTGGAACTTACCGTCAAACTTTCCTGAGCCAATTGTTCCCGAAAATAACCCGATGACAACTGCTAAAGTGATGCTAGGCAAAAAGCTCTTTTATGATAAGCAGTTGTCATACAATCAAACCATGTCCTGCGGCAGTTGTCATATTCAAGCTCTCGGGTTTGCTGAATCCAATAAAGTTGCCGTCGGTTCAACTGGGCAAGTTCATCGGCGAAATACGCAGCCGCTTCTCAACGTGGCCTACAACAGTAACCTAACCTGGGCGCATTCAGGTTTAACACGCCTAGAACAACAAATATTAATTCCCATGTTTGGTGAGCAACCTATTGAGCTAGGTATTACGGGGCATGAAGATGAAGTATTGTCACGCTTTAAATCGAGCAATTACCAAAAGCTATTTGATCAAGCTTTCCCTGATGAAAATATGAGTTTTGATCATATTGTTAAGGCTCTGGCCAGCTTTGTTCGGAGTATGGTGTCGTTCGAATCTGACTTCGATAAGTACGCCTACCAAAATGATGATACAGTTTTATCTGACTCGCAAATTAGAGGAATGAACCTGTTCTTTTCAGAGAGGTTTGAGTGTTTTCATTGTCACGGTGGTTTTAACTTTACTCAGTCCAGCAAACATGAACAACAGCAGTTAGACCTAAAACCGTTCCACAATACAGGGCTGTATAATGAAGATGGTCAGGGGCGTTATCCGGTGATTGATCAAGGGCTTATTGAAGTGTCACGTCAAGCCAAAGATATGGGACGTTTTCGTGCTCCTACTTTACGTAATATTTCATTGACGGCGCCTTATATGCATGACGGTAGTATCGAAACCTTGGAAGAGGTTATTGATTTTTATGCGCAAGGTGGTCGAGGACTAGGTAGAACTAGTCCGCTTAAAAATGCCTTCGTTAAAGGTATCGACATGACCGAAGAAGAGCGTCAAGATTTATTGAATTTTCTGGCTAGTTTGACGGATGATAACTTCACTCAAGACCGGAATTATTCTCAATATCCGTGAGCTTTAACAATAATGAATTATACTTAAGTCTAAAAAATGTCTCAGTTGACAGAAATACGGCTAAAAAATCACATGTTTTACATAAAATTATGTGTCAAAAGCCGATGTTTTTGTTATCTTCGACAAATTATTTTAATAACCACATCACTTGCCGTAGGTGACACATGACAGAAAAGCCTTACATTGTAAGCGGACGCAATACTATTATTCACAAAGTAAGAAAGTACGATTTGCTCATTATTAATGGCGACGATCAGGTGCCTGTTGTTGTAACACATAAGGGTATCAAAGAGTACACGGGTAAAATCCCTGACAACAAACGTGAAGCGAAAATGATGGACATGGAAATGGTTGATATTTCGACTGGCGATTTGTTTGGTGAAGAAAAAACGTTGCTGTTTATTCAAACATTAAACGGTAAAGAGTACAAAGTCGACTACTCTAAGCATGGTACGCCGTTGTTTATTAAAGTGCATCAAGATAGTACTTTTTAAATACGGCTGAACAGTCGTTTTGAATGAGGCTCACTATAGTGGGCCTTTTTTATGTCTTTGTTATCACGCTTGGTATTACATTTACGCCATTAAATCGTTATACAGAATGATATGATAACGTTACATCATAGTGAGTCTCAATCGAGCGAAGCCGAAGATAATTTAAGGAGTATATATCGTGAAATGGCCTAACCTTAAGCATCTACATTATTTGTCGGTGCTTCACCAAGAGCAGCATTTTAATCGAGCGGCAAAGTTATGCTTTGTTAGTCAGTCTACCTTGAGTACAGCGATCCAAAATTTAGAGGAGCAATTAGGCTCGCAATTATTAGAACGTGATCACAAGTCTTTTGTCTTCACAGCTTTCGGATTGGACGTTGTCGAGCGTAGTCGGCTCATATTGAATCAAGCTGACGACCTTCTCGAGTTTGCCGATAGCAATGGTAATTGGAAGGCGGGTAATTTGAAAGTTGGTGTTATTCCGACCATTGCTCCATTTTTGTTTGAAGGCTTTATCAAAACTATTAAAGCTGAATTAAGTGACTTAAAGCTCCAACTGCAAGAAGACACAACCGAAAACCTTTTATCTCAGCTTAATCGAGGTGAGTTAGATCTTTTAATCCTGGCGCTACCGATAGAAACGCCGGGGTGCAAACAGTTGGTTATTGGGCATGATCCTTTCCATCTGGTTGTTCATAAAGATTTGGTGCCCACATTGCCCGAACCTATGGATGTTGATGAGCTACCGAAGGGAAGTATCTTTTTGTTGCAGAAAGAGCACTGTATGACAGGCCATGCTGTTAGTGCTTGCGGATTAAAGCATCAAGCGCAAATTAACTCGTTAGCGGCGAGCAGTCTATATACCTTGTCCAAATTAACGGCCAGCAAACTAGGATTGACCTTTATGCCTGAGTTGGCCATAAATGAAGGGATTCTAGGTGAGCAAGATTTGGTATCGTTACCAGCAGAAGACGACGCATTTAGGGAGATTGGATTGGTCTGGCGTAATGGCACTAATCGCATGCAACTGTTTTTACATATAGCAAGGTTGATTGCTCCTCTTATGCCGAAACCTGTGCTCGACAAATAATTAACTCTCTAGATTATCAAGGCGGTTGGGTATTGGCTTTAACCGCCTTATAGTAATGAAGTTACTGTCTATTAGGTGAGAATCCTGACAGAAAGTGAGTCGGCAGAAAGCGAGCTTTGTTATTTTTTTAATTTTTTTCTTTTTTTTCAAACTATTTATCTACTCCCATCGACTTTAAGCATGAACAACCAAAAAGGTAATGAGGTCTGCTAATCTTCACCCATGATTTATACAGCTAGCAGCTTTTTCGCTAAGCTTGTTTAAATGAATGGTGTTGGGGTGCTTAATAGACGTGTTAATGCCTTGGTTAAAAGTATTTTATCGTTCAGCATAATAAATGAACAAAATTAACAAGCTCTAGGATTGCTTTAACGTGTTTACAAAGACAGATGATGCGCTGATTACACTTGCAGTTAAAGGCGACAAAAATGCCTGGATGAAGCTCATCAAACGTTATGAGTCAGCTATGTATAACTATGCATTGAGAATGACGGGTAACCCTGACGACGGTAAAGATTTGATGCAGGAAATTTTTATATCTGTCTATAAAAACCTGAGTACGTTTAGAAATGAAGGCAGCTTTAAATCATGGATTTTTCGTATTGCCCATTTCAGGTGTATAGAGTTTTATCGGCGCAAAAAGCCGAACCAATCGCTAGACGATTGCGAAGAGTTTGAATCGAATACCCAAGGGCCGGAGCAAAGCTTTGTATCGAACCAGTCCAATAATCGGTTAGTGGATGCCATGCAAACATTACCCATGAACCAAAAAGCTGTTGTTGAATTAAAGTTTTTTGGTCAATTCACATTTGACGAAATTGCTGAGCAACTGGCGATTTCCAGTAATACCGCAAAAAGCAGGCTTTACAGTGCTTTGAATAGTCTGAAGATTGTGATGGAGGAAGAACATGCCTAATAGAAATGAGTGGTTATTAGCGGCGTGGCTTGAGAATCGTTTAACGCAAGAAGAACGTCGCGAATTTGAAACTTTATGCCAAGAAAATAATGATTTTGCAGCCCAAGTCGAACTGGCAAACCAAAGCATCATGTTAGCACAGGACTACGAGCCCGTACCCGTGCCAAATTGGGATAAAGATGCTTCGTTTTTAGCACCGCCTAAGGTGTCCTGGTGGCAGTGGCAGGGGTTCCCTGTTGCTTCCATGGCAATGTCGATATTTGCGGTGTGTTTGGTTGTTTTCAATATTGAATTTAGGTTTGAAGACAACGGCATGATGATCAGCTTTGCCGGACAAAATGAACAGCAAAAATTAGAGCAGATGGTTGACGCTAAGATGCAAATATTAGAGCAACGTCAAGCAGAAAGTATAGATGCCTATGTTGATGAGTTGCGTGAGGATCAATTGGTCGCTACCACTCAACTGACTAACTTTGTATTGCAATCAAGTCGAACTGAACGCAAAGAAGACTTTGCTGAGTTTATCCGTTTTATTAATGAGCAGCGCTCGGATGACCAGCAGTTTTACGCGCGACAGTTAAATCAATTACAACAAGACTTGTTAACACCTTCTTCCAGGGAACCGTAGAGGTTTATGTAACCTGTGTTCACTATTTATTGAGGATTTTATGATGAAGAAAATTTTAACAGCTATGTCGATAGCCTTAATCACAGCATTACCAGCCGTTGCTAAAACGGATTTGGGTGCATTAGACAAAGAGCTTGAGATCATGAGTAGCATTCTGCATACCGCACTGAAACAAGGTGCTGGTAAGGGTAATATTCGCTACCGTTCAATCAGTGCTCAGTATCTCGCACAACAAGGCGTTGTGTTTGATGTTAATTCAAGTGGTTGGTCGGGGCGACATCGAAATTTTAATGTCAACTTGGGTGATGGTGTTCAGTTTATATCACCAGAATCATTTGGTTCAGTCGACATGCATGAGATTGAAAGGCGTGTTGAAGAAGCCATGGAAGAAATTGAAGAAAGTGACTGGGGCGTTGTCGTTGAAGAAGCGTTAAGAGGATCAATGGATGCGATAGAGATGACACGCGATCGTTTGCGAGACCTGCACAGCGAAGAGCGGGAACTTTCCTATGAACAGCGGGAGCTTCAGCGAGAAAAACGAGAGTTAGAGTTTGAAAGTCGTAATACAGAAGGCGAACAAGAAAAGAAAAGATTGGAGAAACGACGAGAGAAGCTCGAGAAAGACGCAAAACGTATAAAAGAACGCCGGGATGCGATTAATGAACGCGCTGAGAAAATTGAACAAGAGAAAAAAGAGAAGGCAGAGGCTAGAATTGCAGAGTATCGCAAAAATACAACGGCGTTTTTAGCAAATTTTGAAGGTGAAGTAGCCGACTCTCTTTGCCGTTACGGTGCTGGTCTTCGAGCATTGCCAGAAAACGAAAAAGTGACTTTTGTGTTGTCTAAGTTCGGTGATGGAACACCGGGCGAGAAGAAAGATCGCATCTACGTGTTCAGTTATAAAGACATTAGAGCTTGTGTGAGCGAAAGAATCGATGCCAACGAGCTACTGACAAAAGCAGAAACTTACGTTTTCTAAAACCTCTTGATTAAATGGGGTACATGCGGTGCCCCAAACCCTTTTCTATGCCTTTCATAACATTTATTGTCTATCCATATACAAGCTAACAGTTATTTATTGAGCGGAAAGCACTTTTGTGGTTGTCACCAAGTTGACATATTGGCACTATAGAGTGATTAAGATCAACTGACCTACGACGAATAATGATAAGGGAAAGGTATGTCTATAAACAAAAAGCTTAAGTACAGTTTACTAGCACTGTTTATCGGTGCAACACTCAGCGGATGTGGCCTTGATGGTGACGACGGTGAGACCGGCCCAGCGGGCGCCCAAGGGCCTCAGGGTGAAACAGGTGCTCCTGGTAACGACGGCACCGATGGTTCTGATGGCCAAGATGCATCTCTCGGTGTTAGTTTACGTATTATTGGTCGTGCAGGGCTTAATCAGGCTGCCCCTGAAGGTGCTGCTGAAATTGTCCAATATAGCGCAGCTAGTCAATCGATATATGCCATTAATAGTGCCGCCGCAACGCCAACGATAGAGATTATTGATGCATCAGGTTTAACATCTGTTGAACTGGCAAACCCTTTGAATACCGGTAACCTAGGTGCAACACCTTTAGTTTTGGAGACAGACGTTAACGGTAAGACCTTAACTAGCGCTAATAGCATTGCTATCTCAGGTGATCTAATGGCTGTGGCTATGGCGCCTGATGAAGTCGGTGTTCGTGGTGAGATTCTTTTCTATAACGGCGTCGAAAGTGGAGCGCCAGTGTTCGTTGATTCAGTGGAAGCGGGCTTCTTACCAGATATGGTGACCTTTACCCCTGATGGCGGTCGAGTGCTTGCTGCTAATGAAGGTGAACCTAACGGGGATTACTCTATCGACCCTCAGGGTTCAGTGAGCATCATTGATATTTTAGCCAGTGGGTTACCAGAGCAAAGTGCTGATGAAATAACTTTTACTGACTTTAATGACATGCAAGCTGAACTAGAAGCAGAAGGCGTTGTATTCCCTAATCCTGACGGTAGAACAATCAACGGTAACGATATTACAGTTTCTGTTGCACAGGATTTAGAGCCTGAATATATTACGACAGACAATGAAACAGCTTATGTTGCTTTACAAGAAAACAATGCGTTTGCAGTCATTGATTTGACCGATAATAGTGTTGATGTCATGGGCTTAGGTTTTAAAGATTGGTCTGGTTTAAACTTTGACGGTACTGAAGACGGTACGGTTAGTTTTGATCAATATGACGATCTTGTGGCTATGTACCAGCCTGACACTATTGGTCAATTTGAATACCGTGGTGCGACTTTCATCGTGACGGCCAATGAAGGTGACGGGCGTGAATATTTCTTTGATACACTTGATGCTGATGGCGTTCAAGACGAAGCGTTATGTACCGCAGCTGGTGGTCAAGATTTCGATGCTGATGATGGTTGTTTATCATTCTCAGATGAAATACAAGCCCGCAATTTAACTTTTGCTCCAGGTAGTAATTTAGAAACGATAGCTGGCGGTGACCCTGAAGATTCAGACTTTACTGCTAATCCGCTAGGGCGTTTAAATGTATCTTCTGAAGTTGGTGATAATGATAGTGACGGTGTCACTGATACACTGGTAACCTTTGGTGGTCGTTCATTTACCATTTTCGATACTAATGGGTTGGTTGTATTTGATTCCGGTGATGACTTTGAGCGTATCACTGCGTCTATTCATGGTGATGAGTTTAATAACGACAATGATGTGAATGAAGGTGATTCACGATCAGGTAATCGTGGACCTGAGCCAGAGGCACTAGCAGTTGGCTCTGTCGGCAATCGTACATTTGCATTTATTGGTGCTGAGCGTATGAGTGGGATATTCGTTTATGACGTAACTAACCCTTTCAACGTTCAATTCGTTGACTATGTGATTAACCGAGACACAACTGAAGGCGCGACACCTCAAGGTGATTTAGCGCCAGAAGGTATGGCATTTGTTACTGCTGCAGATAGCCCAACAGACAATGCTTTACTTGTCGTTGGTAACGAAGTGAGTGGTACAGTCACTGTGTGGGAAGTTGTTCCTAACTAATTAACGGTTTTATCTCTATTTGAACGGCGCTGAAAAGCGCCGTTTTTGATCGTATTGAATGCCTATCACCGGGATTTTTGCGTAAAGTGACTGGTTGGGTGGTTGGAAAGTAATGTGTTGTAAAGGTCGGAGGTCTTACTTAAAGACTTTGTAATTCATGACTTTCAGCGATGTTCGGGATATCCTTAGGCACTTTTTTTGTTCGAGCTGTAAAATATGGCGAAAAGTTTGAAAGCTGATGTCGTTATCAGCGGTTTAGGGCTGTGGACGCCCGAATATAGTGTAAGTAATGAGGAGTTGGTTGCGTCATATAATGCTTATGCTGAACGTTTTAATCAGCAGAATGCTCAAGCTATCGAGGCTGAAGACGTTTCAGCGATGCCGTACTCTAGTGCTGAGTTTATTGAGAAAGCATCAGGCATTAAGAGTCGTTACGCCTATGCGAAAGACGGTATTTTGGACATCGATAGAATGTGTCCGAATATTCCTGAGAGATCACCTGAAGAGTTATCCGATCAAGCACAGATGTCTGTTGCTGCCGCCAAAGACGCGTTGAAAAATGCAAACAAAGAAGCCAGTGAAATTGGTGCGGTTATTGTTTCTTGTGCATACACACAACGTGCTTACCCAGCTATCGCAATCGAAGTACAGCACGCACTAGGTATTCAAGGGTTTGGCTTTGATATGCTTGTTGCCTGTTCTGCGGCGACTTTTGCCGTGCATCGTGCCTATGAAATGATTGCAGCCGGCACGGTTGACTCAGTGTTAGTGATAAACCCAGAGCTTACTTCACCTCAAGTGAATTACTGTGACAGGGATAGCCATTTTATATTCGGTGATGTTGCTACCGCAGTCATTGTCGAGAAAGCGGAAACCTGTAAAGCAACGCACAGTTATGAAATCCTTAGCACTAAAGCCGTTACACAGTATTCGTCAAATATTCGCTCTAATTTTGGACACATAAATCGTGCTAATGATTTGGATCCCTTCATTGAAGACAGGCTTTTTAGGCAAAATGGTCGCAAAGTCTTCAAAGAAGTTTGCCCAATGGCGGCGGAACATATCGAAGCGCATATTGGCCAACATAACCTTACCCCTAAAGACATTAATCGCTGGTGGCTTCATCAAGCCAATATCAATATGAATAGCTTAATTACTCGTAAGCTATTAGGTCGCGATCCGAGTGAAGAAGAAGCACCTATTGTTTTAGATACTTATGCTAATACTGCGTCAGCAGGCTCGGTAATTGCTTTTTGCTTGAATCATGAAGACTTAATACCTGGCAATTTCGGTGTGTTATGTTCATTTGGTGCAGGATATTCTATTGGTAGCGTTGTGCTACGAAAATGTTAATTAATGGGTTTTCTTAGGTGGAATGGCAATCTTCCATAGGCAACCATCATAAATAGGTCGTATAAAAACGATTTAGCGTAGCGCTATGGTATTGAATTAACTATTATAAAGACTCAGGTCAAAAAAGGGCTGTGGTTTGTGCTGTTCGTGCAGCCTCTGCTCAGTGTGAAACCAAGATGTTTCATGGTGTTAGTAACTTTGAGTGAGCATTAACTATGTCGAGTATTCTAGATTCAGTTGATCAACGTACCAAATTGGTCGGTGAGAATCGTTTAGAGCTATTGCTGTTCAAATTGGGCTCAAGGCATACCTTTGCCATTAACGTGTTTAAAGTTAAAGAAGTCATCAATATGCCGACTTTAAATCAAATGCCTGGTTCTCATTCTCACATTTGTGGCGTTATCAACTATCGTGGTGCGTCTATCCCTATTATTGATCTGCGTGGTGCTTTACGCATGCGACATTCAGACGACTTTGACGATAGTAACGTCATTATCACTGAATACAATCGTTCAGTGCAGGGCTTTATGATCACTCAAGTGATGAATATTGTGAATACGTCCTGGTCAGATATTCAGCCACCACCATCGACTGTAGGTAAAAACAACTATTTAACAGCGATCACTCAAATTCAAATCGAGGATAAAAAGGAACTGGTAGAGATTATCGATGTAGAGAAAGTGCTTGCAGAGATTATCGACTACGATATCGAGATTTCTGAGGAAGTCTTAGATGATGAAGTTACACCTATGCTAGACGGTCGCACTATATTGATTGTTGATGATTCGAGAACAGCACGTGCGCAAATTAGGGACACCTTAACGCAACTTGGACTTAATATTATTGAGCAAGAAAACGGCTTGAAAGCATTAAATTTGCTTAAGTCATGGGCTGACAATGGCGAGAAAGTTACCGATAAAATATTGATGATGTTTACAGATGCAGAAATGCCTGAGATGGACGGCTATAGGTTAACTGCTGAAGTACGCGATGATGAGCGTATGAGTGATTTATTTATTGCTTTAAATACATCGTTAAGTGGGAATTTTAATGAAGCAATGACCGAAAAAGTAGGGTGTAACCGTTTTATCTCTAAATTCCAGCCTGATATGTTAGTTGATGTCGTTCAACAGCGCATGCGAGAGTTGATTGAAAGCCAGTCTTAGACACTAAATTAGTGACTATTGCTTTTAGTATCCTGTCAGCTCCATAAACCCTTTCCCAGAGTGGGTGCCATTAAATTTGATGGCTCCCTCATAGTATTCAACAAGCCCAGGTACCCACTGGTCCACTTTCATGGGTTCAGTATTTATTGAGACACCAAACCTTTGAATTTGGATTTGCCAGGACAATGGTAATTTTTTACCGGCTACTTCCTCATGTTTTATCACTTTCGCTTGGATATCGCTTGGCTTAAGTTTGTGTGGCTCACCTAGCGGATCGATAAATGTGCCTATCCAATGATCTCGTTGAGAAAGGTGTCTTACACGGGCTAGCATCAACTTACTGCCATCATTTAGGTGTAATGCAAACCAATCCCAGCCTGATGTGTCTGCTGGCAGAACTTGTGATGTCCATTCATGATCAAACCAAGCATCCCCAGTGATATTAATCAGCTCGCCTGCGATGTTTAATTGACCATCGATTTGGATGTGTGGTTGACTGTAATAAAAAGATGCTGGCGCTGGACGGCCATCTTGGTTGTAAAACTTCTGGCTGTAGCCATTCTTTCCATGAAGAACAACCGGTTTGTATGCCCGTATATTGAGTTCAGCTCTTACTTTGGAGTCAATAGAAAAACTCAATATGGCAGGTGTTAGGCCATCACCCGTTGCGGTAAAGGTCCAATCATCAATAAAAGCATTAAATGGAGAATGAGTAACTGCTGCGTTCCCGACGCCACCTCTGGCAAATTTCTGTTCGAACCAAGACTCTGACAGGCTATGCAGGCTACTATGTCCCATAAAACTTTGGTTATTGCTCCAAGGTGTACTTTCTATAGCTGGATTCGCTGTACGAAATAATGTCCACTGTAAGCCGTAATCGTTACCTTTAGCATCCGTCAAATTTGCGGTGATATACCACCATTCGATGCCGAAGTTAGGGTGTTCGCCATGATCACTTGGGAAGCGAATTTGGTAATTGGGGTTAGTTTGCTCTAGCCGTTGATCGTTTTGACTCACGCCTTTAAAGAGATTGTTGTCGTTGGCAGTGCCTTTTTTCTCGGGGACACAAGCGGTGATCAGTAATAGAGAGGAAATCAATAAAGCAGGTATTAGCTTAGCCATTTCAGATCCTCAAGCAGAGGGCGCTTGGTCCTCAAGTAAGCGGGCAATAGCATAGCCGCAATTAACAAGGCTAGACTAGCCGACGTAAGCTTAACGATACTAATGCTGTCTAACAGTAAAGGATAGCTCCAACCAAACGCTTGAATGTTGATAAAGTTGATCAACAGCCAACTTAAAATGATACCAAAAGGTATGGCCATTAAGCAGCTCAGCACGACGATTAGGCTATATTGAAAGAGTATCCATAAGCTTAACCTAAGGTTTGCGATTCCTAAGCTTCGAATGAGGCTGTGTGTTGCTGCACTACCTTGATTAATCAGCAAAAAAGACGTGACTAGCGAGATAGCTGCAACAACAAGCGTCACCAAGTTTAATGAGTTGGTAATAACAAAGGTACGATCAAAGCTCTGCATGGAGGTTGCTAACAACTGTTCAACATCGACCACATTGGTATTATTGACCTTAGTTTGCGCTCGATACCAATCTTCAAATTTGTCAATATTATTCGGGGGTACATGCAAGCCATACAATCTGCTTTTTGTTGAGGCATCGAAAAAGTGTTCAGGCAGCAACAATTGTTTTTCTGTATTGCCATAGTCGTAATAAATAGCAGCAACTGTCCTCGTGAGATTTATCGGTGCCTCAGATGAAGAGTGTGTGGTCGACAATGCCACTTCATCACCTAGTGAAAGGTTAAAGTGGTTTGCTGTTTGCTGACTGATAAAAATAGTCTTGCTGTTACTGAAACTAACCCAAGCGTTATCTATGGACTCCTCAAATGATAGAGACGCTTGATAATGTTCATCTATCGGGTAGGAGTTTAAACGAACATGTTCGGTGTTTAGTTTGGCGGCTTGAGTTCTTCGAGGGACAACTCTAACATTCAAGCCTGTATCAGAGAGTGCGCTCAGGAAGCTATGAGGCTCTTCGCTATACAAATAGTAGTTTGCAATTAATCTTTGATTCAACCATTGTTCTGTAGCGTTACGAAAGCTATCTATCATAAGGTTCATGCCAACATTTGTAGCGACGGCAATGAAAAAAGCACAGCAGGCTATTTTACTGCTGCGTGACAACCCTACGCTGTCAGCTAAACTCCAACTGAACATAGTCCAGTGCTTGGGCGTAATTTTAAACAGTGCTTTTAACACGATGGGCAATAAGTAAATTAAAAGGCTACAGCCACTGAACAGCATAATGGCAACCACAACAAAACTCGCGAATAACCCATGAAATGTGAGGGCGATAAGGTAACCCAATAAAGCGAGGGCAATCGATGAAGTCAACCAGGTGCTATGGCCTTGTCTAAATACAAATCCGCGACTATCGCGTATTTTGGCCAGTGTTTGATTCAGTTGTGACAGCGGTAATATGAGTGCACACAGAGTTCCTATGATATTAGCAGCAATGGTGATGCTCGCATATTGCCAGTACCCGGCTACAGCGTAGGTTACGTTGACGCCATATAGGCTTTGCAACGTTTGATTCACGGCCGGTGTAAGCTGCTGAGCCAAGTACGATCCTAGCAAGGCACCCAACATGGCCATAATGGTACTAATAATGCTCCAGTGTAAGGTGAGACTGAAGAATAGTTGCTGCCTTGATATGCCTAGCTGACGACAAATACGAAATTGATTAATGCGTTTTTGCAGTAGTAGATGCAATGCATTCATCACCACAAACATACAGACCACAAACATTAAAATACCCATAGCGAGTAGGTTGAGATGGAAGCTGCTAGTGAGTTGTTGCGCATCTTCGCCTGTGTTGAATGAAAGCAGCTTTAAGTGTGGTGGTAGACTTTGCTCAAGGTTTTGATGCTCATCATCAGATAAGTTACCGACGACAAGCATCTCGCTAATATGGCTAACCTCTAACAACGATTGCAACACACCAATATCAAGAACGAGTTCGTTTCCAAGTTGTTCGCTATCAATATAGCGAATATCAGGTAGGTTTTTACCGTTATCCAACAGCCAACTTGTATCTCCGAATCGGCTTTTGATGTTTCGGTGAGCTAGTGTTTTATAAGGAGCTTGCCAAAAAGGAGGAATAGATTCATCTGTCGCATTGGGGCGATCAGTTGCCATACTCACTTGTACAACTGAGGACGCCGGCAATGCAAATATATCTAAACCGATCAGTTCAACACGCCTCGTCTGGTTTGTTTCTGGCTTCGATAGGCGTTGATAGCTGCGCAGAACAGGTAATAGGTTGCTAAAACCTTGTTGCCGCAAGGCTACATAATCCGACTTGGTCATCCTTTGTTCATCGCTGCGGCTTTCTATTCTGAAGAAAACCCCAGAAACTAATGCTTGATTGGCAGACTGATAACTGTTCTTGGCAGTTTGATTGATTTTAAGGACAGTTGTAAAGCCACTGCTAGCGGCTAGCATGGCTAGTAACACAAACATTAACGGTAATAATGATCGCCTGTCGCTTTGCCAAGACAGTCGATTTAATGTTCGCCATTCAGCTGACAGCATGTAACTGACCGTTTGAAAGTCGTAAGTGCCTGTGAGCTTTAGAAGCGACTTCTTTACTGTGTGTTACAACGACAAGTGTGGTCTCAGTATCTTGACATAGCGAGAACAACAAAGCCGATACTAATGCACTGTTTTTGTCATCTAGGTTTCCGGTTGGTTCATCTGCCAATACCACTTTAGGACGATGAGTTAATGCACGGGCGATAGAAACGCGTTGTTGTTCGCCACCAGACAACTCAACAGGTAATTTGTGACGATGTTGAATAACATCGAGCTTTTCGAGTAAATGCTCAATATAGGTTTTATCAAAAGTGTCATTAATGCGTGCGGTAAAGCTCACGTTATCCCAAATTGAGAGGCAGTCTATTAAGTTAAACTGCTGGAATACCATGCCAAGTTGTGTTTTGCGGTAATTGTCTGCCTGTTTCTCTTTCAGTGATTGAGTTAAGACAAGATCGTTGACTAAAATATCGCCTGAATCTGCTTTGTCTAAGGCAGCTAATAAATGCAGTAATGTTGATTTCCCGGCACCGGACTCGCCGGTGATTGATAATGATTGACCTCGTTCAACTGAAAATGACACGCCTTCTAAGATCATTTTTGTTGTGGTGCCATCAACGATGGATTTTGAAAGGTTTTTAACATCTATCATGTTCAGGTCTTCTTCCTTGCCCAAAAATAGGCGGCAGCTGAGCCTGAAATAAAACCAAACAAATGAGATTCCCAAGAAATATAAGGGCGAGCAGGCAAAACACCGAATATTAATCCGCCATAAAAAAAGCCAACGAGCAGAGAAATGAAGATGAGTTTCATCTGTCTGCTAAAAAAGCCGCCAAGGACTAAGTAGCCAAAATAACCATAAAGAACGCCACTGGCACCGACATGATAGGCGTCTCGTCCAAACAACCATACCAACAAGCCGGTGGCGATAATCACCCAAAGTGTGATACCGACACTACGTTTTACACCGTGTTGTAGTAACAGGTATAAGAAAATAGCGAATGGAATTATGTTAGAGAAAAAATGTGTCAAACTGCCATGTAAGAAGGGTCCTATTAAGATACCAGGTAGAGACGAGACTTCTCTCGGCAGATTGCCAAATTGATTAAAAACCCTACCAGTTAATAAGTTAACTACTTCTATGACAGCCAATAGAGTGACTGCACCTAAGATGACACGTAATTCCTGAGAAAAGTTGAGTTGTTTGTTAGTTAGCACCGCTTCATCCCACGCCTATGTATAAGTTTAAGGTTGTCACAGCCTAGATTGTACTATCAATGAGAATATTTCGATATTTGTAAGAGGGGATTTCAAAAAAGTAATGATGTGCGTATGCCATGAACGTTTGATTTTGAACGGCAATCAAAAGTTCTTGCTCTTTTTAAATAACTTGCTAAGCTATCTATCAGTAGGTAGCTTGGTGTTACCTAATTAACCTTTAACGTATTTGGAGATTCAACATGCTGGCTTATTCAACAATAGGTGTTAACGATATGGCGAAAGCGACAGCTTTCTACGACGAACTTTTTGCAATCTTAGGCGCTAAGCAAGGATTGATTGCTCGAGATGGAGACTTTGTCGGGTACAGTAATGACTCAGGAGCATTGTTCGGGTTAACTGTACCTTTTAATGGCGAAGCAGCGAACCCAGGTAATGGTAATATGGTCGCTATTGCGTGTAGTTCACCTGAGCAAATTGCTGAATTACATGCCAAAGCAATTTCGCTGGGGGCAACAGATGCCGGTGAACCAGGGCCTCGTGCTGACGGCGCATTCTCTTGTGGTTATGTTTACGACTTAGATGGGAATAAGTTGAATTTCTTCCATATGTAAAAGAGCGAAGAGGGCAAAATGTCCCTCATGTGCTTTATGCCTGACCAAAGTAAGCTATAAAGCTTACTTTGGTGCAGTTTTAACTTAGAGTATACATGTAACCTTGCTTTTAAAAGGTTACCAGTTAGTTCGTTCAAATACCTTAAGAGCGGCTTCGAAGTCATACTCATTGAGCAATGATTTTATGGCTCTCAACGGTTCCTGTAATCGGGGTTCAGCAGTTTTTTCCATCAACTCATTAAGTGCATCTATAGCTTCAGTATCATACTCATCAATGAGTTGCTTAATATTAGCGAGGTTGCTATCAATCTCTGCTTCGCTCAATTGACAATTCGCAGGCTTACTTTCAATGTCATTTGTTAACGATTTCTCTAACGATGCTAAAACGGGAGTAAGTTGTTTTATGGTGTTGTTCAAATGAGTTTGTCTGATATCGTTTGATATGTTGTTTTTGCAGCTTTCTTCAAGTTTTTTGGCCGCATCATACAATTTTTCGGCCCCAATATTACCGGCTGTTCCTACTAATGTGTGAGCCAATCTCTCTGACTCAGAATTGCCCTTTGCATGATTAAACTGATGCTCAAAGTCACTCATGCTGTGTGTAAAACGTTTTAGTAATTTAATGTAAAGAGATAGGCTGCCTTGTGTTCGTTTTAAGCCATTTTCTACATTTACCCCTATTAAATTTGTAAGATCATAAGGTGGGACTTCAGTATGCTCATTTTCCAACTTAGCTATTTTAGAAGTATCCTTGTTACTAACTTTTATCCACTTCCTCATAGTTTGAAACATATAGGTGACATCTAGTGGTTTACCAATATGATCATTCATGCCAGATTGAAGTGCCTTTTCTATATCTTGCACCATTACATTTGCCGTCATGGCGATAATCGGTAAATCATGAAGATGGTCTTTTTTTCGGATTTCTTCTGTAGCTTGATACCCATCCATAATGGGCATCTGGCAATCCATTAATATGCCGTCAAATACTTCAACTGACAGTTTATCGAGCGCAACCTGCCCATTTTCGGCCAATGTAACCTGTATACCATTACTTTGCAGAAGTTCGACAGCTAATTCCTGATTTAATAGATTATCTTCCACCAAAAGAATATGAGCACCTTTAAGGCTCTCAGCAATCTCTTTTTGTTCAATATATTCAGCAGCTGTATCTCTGAGTGACTCTTGTCTATGTCCAAGCGTGTTCATTATGCTGTTAAAGATGTTTGAAGGAGTTAATGGTTTAATAACAACCCCTTCTAACTTGATTCTGGCTGAATCAGCGGCACTAAGTAATTCGTTTTTATCATGAGCTGTTGCCATGATAATTGGTGGGGGAGAATTTATGTCTTCACTTGTTTGTATTTTTTGTGTTAGTAAAACGCCATCAACATCAGGCATAAGCCAATCGATAATAGCTAACTGATATGGCGTACCACTACTATCTTCTGTGCATAGCTTTGTAAGTGCAGTTAACCCGCCATTTGCGACGTCAACGTCAAACCCTAGCGAGCTAACGATGCTAGATAAAATGGTCCTCGCTTGTTCATTATCATCAACAACTAAAACTTTAAGTTTCTTCAATGGCTCTGGTAAGATTAACCTATCATGTTGAATGGCGTTGCTGACGATGAATTTAGCGGTAAATGAAAAGCAAGAACCCACACCAGGTTGGCTTTCAACGCTTATTTGACCGCCCATCATCTCGGTAAGTTTTTTGGAAATTGATAACCCTAAACCGGTTCCGCCATATTCTCGAGTTGTTGAGGAGTCTGCTTGCGAAAATGCCTGAAAAAGCCTTCCCTGTTGTTCTGCAGTCATACCTATGCCGGTATCAGTTATGCTGAATTTTAACTCAACGTGGTCATCATTGCTGTTGACAAGCGTAATGCCTAATACAACTTCACCTTTGTCGGTAAACTTAACTGCATTACTGCCTAAGTTAACTAATACTTGTCCTAGGCGCATCGAGTCACCGACCAACCCTGATGGGATAGCGGGCTCAATATCAACCAATAGTTCTAAGTTTTTTTCGTTTGCTCGTAAGCTAAGTAAGTTACTGAATTGATTGAGCACTGTTTTCAAATCGAAATCAGTTTGCTCTAAGTCGAGTTTACCAGCTTCAATTTTAGAGAAATCTAATATGTCATTGATAATACCGAGGAGGTCTTTAGCACTTCGATTGACTTTTTCGACGTAATTTTTCTGCTTATTATTGAGCTCTGTTTGCAATGCCAAGTGGCTCATCCCTATTATAGCATTCATAGGTGTACGTATTTCGTGAGACATATTTGCCAGAAAATCCGACTTAGCTTTAGTTGCTTCTTCTGCCGCTTCTTTAGCTTTACGTAATTCAATATCGGCTTGTTTGCGATCGGTAATATCACGAACTGCAGCTGAGACAAGCAAGCCTTCCTCAGTATGTAAAGGGCTTAAACTAATTTCTACTGGGAATTCGCAACCGTCCTTATTGATTGCCCACAAGTCGCGGCCGCTGCCCATTTGCCTGTAAGTTGGTGAAGCAAAAAAAGACCTCATCTGTTTAGGGTGATTTTTTTTATATCGATTTGGTAATAGTACTTCTATCGGTTGTCCGAGTAATTCAGAACTTTGATATCCAAACATGTGCTCTGTTTGCTTGTTGATCAGTATTATTTTTCTCTCATCGTCTATGACTAAAATGCTATCTGGTGCCGTTTCTAGTATTGCAATGGTGCGTTGCTCAGCTTTCTTTTCTTTTGTAACATCCATTGCGGAACCGTAAAGCAATGGGCCATCATTACCTTCTACATCAACGACTTTGCTCTGCCCAAGCATATGATGAATGTACTTGTCTTGGTCAATGATTCTGTATTCAAGGCGGCAGGGAACTTTGGAATCGAAAGCAGTATGAAGGCTTTCTAACCACTTAACATGATCATCGGGGTGGATGAAGCCTAATAATGTTTCTACGGGTTCGTCAACAAAATGATCTGTTGTAAACCCCGTTAGCTTGTGCACTTGTTCGCTGATGTAACGAATGGTAAGGGAAGGACCTTTTCGTATTTCGAATGCAAGCCCCGGCAATGCATTGAGTAATGCTTCGCGAGCGGCAAGTTGACTGGCTGAATCTCTTAACTGTGGCATATTAAGTAAAATATCGCATTATTAATATTGAATAGAGCTTGGTAGGGTTTCAATCATATCCACCTTGTACTTGTGAGTGTTATTGGATACTAATGAACAGGGCTATCAGCATATTGTTCCTGTATTTTTTTGACTTTGGGTATGCAAGTTACAAACTTTTCAACCAAATTAGGATCAAAATGAGACCCAGCCTCTGATTTAATCAATTTTAATGCTTCTTCGGTCGACCATGCTTTTTTATAAGGCCTAAAGCTTGTTAGCGCATCATATACATCAGCAATGGCGACAATGCGTGCTGAAAGGGGGATATCTTCACCAGATAAGCCTTTAGGATAGCCCGTTCCATCCCATCGTTCGTGATGAAATAAAGCAATTTCTTTTGCCATTTTGAGTAATGGTTGATCGCTCTCTCCAATGATTTTAGCGCCGTACTGTGAATGTTTTCTCATTTCGTCCCACTCGTCACTATCAAGTTTACCTGGCTTCAATAAGACTTTATCTGGAATACCGATTTTTCCTACATCGTGCATTGGGGAAGCTTTAAAAACTAAATCCACCCATTCGTCATCTGCACCAGTTTGTTGTGCTAAGAATAAGGTGTACCAGCTCATGCGGATAACATGTGTACCGGTCTCATTATCTTTGTGCTCTGCCGCTCTACCTAATCGATGGATGATTTCTAACCGTGTTTCTTCAAGCTCTTGAGTACGAGCTCTGACCTGCTTTTCAAGTTCCCGCTGCTGCTGATATAACGCTAGATGATTCTTCACTCTAGCTTTTACTATAGCAGGGCTTATAGGTTTGGTAATGTAGTCTACTGCGCCAAGTTCGAAGCCTTTTTCTTCATCCGTTGACTGACTTTTAGCGGTTACAAAAATAATAGGAATGTTTCTGGTGACGGGGTTGCTTTTAAGCTTTCGGCAAACTTCATATCCATCCATTTCAGGCATTAGTATATCAAGTAAGATGATATCAGGCTTTTTAGCATTGATGATTTTAAGTGCTTGTTTGCCACTGACCGCTGCTTTGATGGCATAGTTGGTTGATAGAACTTCTTTTAAAATATCAATATTGTCAGGCGTGTCGTCAACAATTAAAACAGTCTGCTTATCTTGATTAGGCTTCTGCGAAACGCTTTTTATTGAGCTCATCGAGAGAAAATCTCCAGCTATTTAAGTAAATGGAAACTAAAGAGTAGTTTGGACTATTTTTGTGGTTATGTGAATTAAATTTCTCTTTAGTATGTTTTCTGAGCAAGAAAACTGTGTAGGGTAGAGTATTGCTAGATACCCCTGCTACCGCTGAAGAAGAGGCAGTTGAACTGTTATGCCTCAATTGACAAGCAGTGCTTACTGCTCTCCTATCCTAAGATTATATGCGGCACATATCGTGATAAATCCTGAGTGATAAGCGAACTATCTTCCCTGACTGAAATACCCGCGGCTTGGTCGTCAACTAACCAAGAGCCGATCAACGTATAGTTTTCGCCGAACTTAGGTAATGATTGAAAAGCCTGATAAATAAACCCTTCTTCACCGTAAGGACCGTCTGACGTTGCTATTGTGTCGCCTTTTTTGATGATGCTGATATTGGCACCTTCACGCGAGAATATGGGCTTTTTAACGAGCTCAGACTCGTTGGCTAAGTGTAAATCTTCTTCAAAGTAAGCTGGTAGCAGGTTAGGGTGATTGGGGAAAAGCTTCCAAAGCATAGGCAGTAGTGCTTTATTTGATACGATAGACTTCCACATAGGTTCTAACCAATTAACATCGGCGCTTTCTATCGCGCCGCCGAAATCTTCTCGTTGCATAAACTCCCACGGGTAAAGTTTAAACATCGTATCGATAACCTTGTCTTCATTATCGGTGAAATAGCCTGTCTCGCTCAGACCAATCTGTTCGATAAACACAAAGTCATTGTCTATCCCCGCTTCTGCTGCGCAGTCCTGCAGGTACTGCACTGTGCCACGATCCTCTTCCGTGTCTTCGCAGCAGGCAAAATGCATGCTTTGTAATTGATAATTCTGTTTAAAAAAACGGAAGCGATTAACCAGCTTTTCTTGCAGCGAATTAAATTGATCAGACGATTTGTTGATTTGATTAGAATCAACCATATCTTGCAACCAGATCCATTGCCAAAACCCTGTCTCATAAAGTGACGTAGGGGTATCAGCATTGTTTTCAAGCAGCTTGGCAGGGCCTTGCCCTGGGTATACCAAATCGAGTCGAGAGTACAAGCTGGGATCTTTGCGTTTCCAGGATTCAGTGACTTGAAGCCAGTAATATTCGGGGATAGAGAAGCGTTTGAGTAATGCTTCGTCATTGACGACCTGTTCAACCACCTGTAAGCACATCTGATGCAGCTCTTCTGTTGGTTGCTCTATATCTTCTTCAATTTGTTTTAAGGTAAATTGATAATAGGCGCTTTCATCCCAGTAGGCTTCTCCATACATGGTATGAAACATAAAACCATACTTATCAGCGAGTTGTTGCCAACCTGGCCGAGGTTCACAGGCTATACGTAGCATATGTTATTTCAACTCCTTATCCCCGACTAAAGTCGGTCACACAATTGCTAAAGACCTTACTATGGACTGAAAGCTTGTTACTTTGTAGGAGCGTCTTTAGACGCGAAGGTTAAACCGTTAAGATGCTTTCGGGGCTAAAGCCCCTCCTACAATGCGGTAATTAGGTTAACCACCCCAACCGCCTCTTCGGCTGCTACTGCTTTTATTGCTGCTCCAATTGCTCTTGGCTCGCACACTTGAACCGAATCCACCACGTTTAATGGTGCGACTGGCTGCGGGCTTTGGTGCGTAAGTGTTTTTGCCAACGCGCATATTGCGGCGACGATTATCCCCAAAGTCGTAACCGTCGGCACCCACCCAACGATGACGATAGGGAGAATAACGAGAGGAAGATGAGAACATGGGACGCGTGTAATAACGGCGCGGTGACAGCAAATCGCTGATCATATAGCCCGCCATAAACGGAATAAAAAATGATCCACCGCCAGAACTGTGTGTTCTACATCGGTCTACACCGAAGTCATACTCACAGTCTTGCTGTGAGTTATATCGAGGTGCCGTATTTTCTGCTTCTTTGACTGCTTCTTCATAGGCTGTGGTACATTGTGCTACGGCATCGGGATTATCGTTGATGCAATCATTAGCGCTGGTATAAATATTGGCTTCTTGCTGTTCTTCGCCACAAGCACTTAAACAGACTGCGGCAACACCCAAAGCCAAAGGTTTAGGTGAGAATACTTTTCTCATCTTAGATAAGGTGACTGAGGCGGAACGCTTACGTTGAGTCATAGTGCGTCTCCTTAGTAGGTCATTGATGCAGCATTTAGCAGGCCGACACCGATTGAAACTGATGCCAACATAATGCCAGCTGATACTTCCTGATTAATGATACGCTCGACAATTTTAGGCATAAACGTAAAGCGCAGTAAGGCGAATGCGATAAGCTGAGCAATAACGGCCACAACACCCCAAATAACAAAGTCAATAAGAGACTCTGAGTTGCTGACAGCGCCTGACAAGGCTATACAAAACCCAATCAGTGAACCGCCAAAACCAATAGCAGCTGCTGTATTTTTATCTTCTTTAACCAGTTTCCATTCATCGTGCGGTGTAACGAATGCGTATAAGATTTTAAATGCGAACATTAAAACGATAGATAATCCAAAGTAGATGGCGAAGTTACCTAATCCAGCAATTGACTCTATGATTGTTTCCATAATGACTCCTAGGCTTTTCTTAGCCGTTTATTGTTATGTCTGTTGGTTGAATATCAAACCCTGTGCTGACTACTAAGCATCGGTCATGATTATTATTGACGATTTTTTCTTCAGCGGTCACTAGTAATGTTTCTGTATCTTCGCCATTTTCTAAAATACGTTCATATAGCATCATAAACTGATCGGTTTCGCTGATATCGCCATCTTCTTCAAAGGTTTTCTCAGTTACGGCGACAGGTGGTGAATTTTCGCCTACGGCTTCCCAAACGCGCGAATAAGTATGATCTTCCAGTTCATAAGTCGGTTGAGATACTTTGTTATTCAAACATTGTTGCCATTGGTTGTTATCGCCAATGGTAAGTGTTTCGTAGAAATACCAAAGCTTAACGTCAGTGATGTGTTGCTCAGTATCGCCACCGTCTAAGATTACTTGCAAAAAAGCATCATCGTCAGTGTAAAAACGGAGTATTTTACCACCTGTATCTAAGTGCGCTTCACCAACAGCTTGTATCAGGTGCTGGCTCGCGGCGCCTTCGATGACCAATTCGGGCTGAATCAGCCTGAGGCGCAATGCATCTAATTCAAAAGAGCCACCTAAGTACAGACCCATTATCTCCGGTGCTTTAACGTTTGCTTTTTCGTCTTTATTAGAGAACCATTTCTTAAACATCGCTACCACTCCTTAATAGCTGCCAGTCAATATGATTAATTCGACTTGACGCAATATAGTAAATTTTATTGCCGGGTTTTAAAGTGAGAGACCAATCAGGGTTTAGGTTAATCCTATGCTTTTCACCTGTATTGCAACCAATTAATGTCGCGTTATAGTGCTTTTTGAAACCTTCAAACAGGTTTTTAATCGAGCAGTCTCTTGCTTTTTCAGGCACAACGATAGAGTACTGAGCAGCACCTTCAGCAAGCGTGAGTAAGTCGTAGTGAAGGATACTAGAGCCCGGATCGAATGCTGACTTCGCGAGCATCTCGACAGCCACGCTGGGCGTACATTCAACATTTGGGCAGTGGCTTTGTAGCAGATCGACGAGCGACTCGTCTTTGAAGTAAGCCAGTAAGTGGCCATCGGGGTTACGCTTACTGCAATATAAAGCCGTAGTCATGGTCAGATCATCTTCGGGGTTATCCATAATAATGACAGAAGCTTCGCTAACGCAGGCCCTATTCATGTCACTGTCTTTGTTGAATGAGCCGACTTTTACAAACTCGATTTTATCAGGCATTGGGTTTTCTATATCGACCCTAACACAAAGCACGATATCGGCTTTATCAACGCTTTGTTCTCTTTCTTTGAGCAGTAAATTGAGTAGATTGATGGTGCGTTCTTGGTTCCAGCCAATCACCAGAACATGGTCAGAAACATCTAATGTTTTCAAGCCTAAAACTCCTTTACGCCATTGGAATGAGATGAACGCAGCAATGCGACCCACCACGAGAGCAAATATACTAAGGCCAATCGGAATAACAAACAGAGACGCCGCGTATTTGCCCATGTTGGTTGTTGGTGATAAATCACCGTAGCCAACGGTTGAACTGGTGACTATCATCCAGTACATAAAATCGGGCCAGGCCGTTATCGCATCCTCACCAGCAGCACTTAGCAATAGCCAACTTAGGCTGCAATAAACAAAAAACGCCAGCAAAATAGTTTGCCAGCGTAGGTTAATGAAATTCTTTAGTAAAAATTTCTTAAGTTTATGTAGTAATAGCATCTAAGCTAGCATTACTTACCAAGGATACGGCTAAGCTCATCGTCTGCTGACGATTGGCCACCTTTGATACCAGCCGCAGCTAGGCGTTTTTCTAAATCATCCGAAGACTCATCAGACGCTAACTCTTCTGCTGCCTCTAGCTCAGCATTGCGCATGTTTTGCTTTTCCATAATGCGTTCTAAAGACTCTGTTGCTGTCTTCATTTTGCTGTTGGCACCCATATGACTTGATGACACAGCAACTTGCGCTTTTTGCACAGATTCAGTCGCTTTAACCATATCTACTTGTTGCTCTAAGCGGCGTAAGTTCGCTTTTGCTTGGCTGATATTGCCAGCAAGTTTCTTTTCAGATTGCTTGAACTGATCTAAGTATGTTTGCTCTGCATCAAGTTCACCACGCTGTTCAACGACTTTTTGTGCGCAATCTAATGCGAGTTGTTGATCGGTACCTGCTGCTTTACGCGCATGCTCTTCATACTGTTTTATTGAGCTATTTAGGGCATCAACCTTTTGTTGTGCGAGTTTGCACTTAGCCAAGATTTGCGTACGTGCGTGATCTGACTTACGCAGCTCATCTTTTGCTTCTCTGATTTCTTGCTCAAGGATACGTATCGCTTGATTGTCAACTACTGACTGTGCTGCTTCTGTTGCACCACCTTTAACCGCTGTGACCAATTTTTTCCATACCGACATAATTATGTCTCCTCGATTAATGTAAATGTTCCTGATAAGCATCTAAGAATGCTTCAACATTTTGGAACAAGGTTTCAACTTCTATTATGATGCTTGACTCTTTAGACTGTGAGCTTAGCGCACCAAAGGCTACGTAATAATCTTCACCAGCAATACTTGATATGCCGATGGTCGTTAAAGGAAAGAGCATGTGCGTACGAAGTACTTCTTCGTTAAACGCTGATGTGTCTTTCACTTCGTTGGTGTTGAACAAAATGGATTCGACCAGAATTTGCTCACCACTGATTGCCAACCAGGCATCAAGTCCTTCTGAGTTAGCAATTAACAACACATTGTCTTGGCGGG
>CAZVDU010000037.1:0-28346 GCA_964625615.1 uncultured Pseudoalteromonadaceae bacterium
ATAACTTTATTCCTACCGCCAGTGATCCTGATGGTGATGACTTAACCTTTAGCATTCAAAATGTACCGTCATGGGCAAGCTTCAATATCGCTACCGGGCAACTTAGCGGCACACCTGGAAATGATGATGTCGGTATTACGCAGGGAGTGGTGATCAATGTTACTGATGGTAACGAGACTGCATCACTAGCCCCGTTCAATATTGACGTTTTGCCGGTAAATGACGCGCCTATTGCGCAAAATACCGAAGCGACAGTAGAGGAAGATGGCAGCGTGACGATTCCTTCAATCATCAGTGATGTCGACTCACAAGATCTATCGGTACAGGTAGTTGAAGGGCCACAGAATGGCACGGTTAACCTATCGGGTAATGACTTTTTCTATGAACCAGATGATAACTTTGCTGGCAGTGATAGCTTTAGTTATGTAGCCAATGATGGTGAACTGAGTTCTGCTCCTGCGGTAGTGACAATTACTGTTACTCAGCAAAACGATGAACCATTGGCACAAGACGATAGTTTTAGCTTTGCACAAGATGTATCAGGCATTTATACCCTGGATGTATTAGCTAATGATATTGATCCAGAGCAAGAAGTACTCACCATTGAAGGAGTGTCTGCACAATTCGGCACAACAGTCGTAGAAAATAATGCCATAGTATTAACGCTCGGAGCTGGTTTTATTGGCCAAGTTAATTTGGAATACTCTGTAAGAGATACGCAAGATACTCGAGATAGTGCTCAGGTCTCTGTCACCATTGTTGGAGATAGAGATGGTCAAGCACCGCAAATTACTGTGCCCGATGATATTGTTACCAACGCTACAGGTTTATTGACCTTTGTAGACTTAGGTACAGCTATTGCCATTGATCCTTCTAGTGGTGAGCAACTGCCAGTAATGTTGGTAGACAGTAATAGTTTCTTCTCACCGGGTAGGCATACAGTGGCATGGTCGGCGACGAATAGTTTGGGACAGGAAAGTGTTGCTAGTCAGGTTGTTGATGTATTGCCGCTGATCTCGACTAGCATGAACGATGTTGTGGCAGAAGGTGTTAGTACTACGATAGACATTTTGCTAAATGGTGAAGCCCCGGCTTACCCTGTAGTGATTGACTATGTCATCAGTGGTACGGCAGTCGCTGGTGATGATCATAGTGGCGAGTCCGGCCAAGTGGTTATAGAGCAAGGTACAAGCGCAGCTATAACCATAGATATCTTTAATGACGATGTTGTAGAAGGCGATGAAACTCTGATCTTGAGTTTAGATGGTGCTCTGAACCTAGGCGTTAATAATCAAACACAGGTTACGATTAGTGAAGCGAATATTGCACCTGAGGCTTCTTTGGTTGTGACTCAATCTGGGGAACAACGCTTGGTTGTGGGTCAAGACGGGGGCAATGTTATCGTTAGTGCGAATATTATCGATGTTAACAACGACAATCTGTCTGTTGAATGGTTTGCTGGTGACAGCATTGTCGATCTAAGTGCTTCGGATGAGACATTCGAATTCGCCCCCTCGGCTATTGCACCTGGTGTAATTACGGTTGGTTTAACCGTAACCGATAGCGGTATCCCTGTTTTGTCTGACACGACTAGTGTGATCATTGACTTAAGGGCTAACTTGCCACTATTGAGCGAAGAGGATACTGACGGTGACCTGATACCTGATGATCGAGAAGGGCTTGGTGATGCTGATGGAGATGGTATTCCTGATTTCCAGGATGCGATTGATGAGGTTAACGTAATCCCTGAACAGATAGATAATCAAGTTGAATTCCTGGTGGAGGGTGATCCTGGTGTCAGTTTGAGACGCGGTGTGATTTCTACCGCTAGCAATACGGGCGGTGTGCAGTTGACTCTGGAAGAAGGAAACGCACTATTAGGTGAAGACCCAGAAGCCGAGAACATCGGAGGTTTGTTTGATTTTGTGGCCAATAACCTGCCAGAAGCAGGTCAAAACTATCGTGTCGTCTTACCTCAGCGATTACCTGTTCCTACTGATGCGAGGTATCGTAAATTTAGACAAGGCCAATGGCGTGATTTTGTCATCGATGAAAATAACCGACTTAGCAGTGCATCAGGAGTAAGAGGTATTTGTCCACCGCCAGGTGATGGGGCTTACTCTGATGGATTGAATGAAGGGGATTGGTGTGTGCAACTGCAGATTCAAGATGGTGGCCCAAATGATGATGATGACGTTGCAAATGGCGCAATTGTTGATCCGGGAGGCATTGCAGTTACTTTAAGTGGCAATAATCTTCCACAAGCACAAGACGATACAATAAGTTTGTTATTCAATACTCAGGTGATTATTGATGTATTGGCGAATGATACGGACGAAGATGGCGATGTATTGTCTATATTGTCAGCCGATGCTCAATTTGGTCAGGTTACGATTAATGATGATAACACCTTAACTTATGAACCTAATCAAGACTTTGTTGGTGAAGATATTATTGGCTACGCTGTGACAGATGGCAATGGCGGCACAGGTAATGCGCTGGTCGTGGTAACGGTTATACCTAATAACCTCCCTGTAGCAGCAGATGATAATACCCAAACAGATCATTTAACCCCCATTGAAATTGACGTTCTTAGTAATGACTTGGATGACGATGGTGATACTTTAAGCTTGGTTGATGCAATAGTTGATGTGGGGCAGGTTACAATCCTTGCAGACAGCCAAACATTGCTATATACACCGCAGGAACGGTTCGATGGGCTGGTAACTATTGTGTATACGATTACGGATGGTAGTAGCCAGGCTTTGGGTATGGCTTTTGTACAAGTGCAAGGTAATCGAGCGCCTATTGCCAATAGTGATAGTAGTTCAACGGATGACAGAACAGCTGTTACTATTAATGTTTTAGAGAATGATACGGACGAAGATAACGACATTCTTACCGTCACTCAGGCCAGTGCCACTTCAGGTACAGTAGAAATTAATACAAATAATAGCCTGACCTACACTCCCCAAGCAGGTTTTAATGGCACCGACACTATCTCCTATACTATTGATGATGGTTTTGGTGGTACTAGCCAAGGCAGTGTGACGGTCCAAGTGCAGGCATTTGAGACGATACAAGTGACTAATGAATCAGGCGGCGGTAGCCTTTCAGGTATTTGGATAACACTATTGGTGTTGGTAGGAGCTGTCCGCAGATTTAATCGCTTTCAGCTCTTTGCTATTTTAATGCTCTTCCTTGGATCACTATCAGCCAAGGCGAATGACTGGTATGTAGAAGCCAGTATAGGTAGCAGTAGTACCGATACAAACTTGTCAGGTTTGCCAGGCGGGATCACCGTGCTGGATATTGATGATACAGATAGTAGTTTCTCTATTGGTGTTGGATATGAGTTATCACAACGGTTTTCAGCCTTGGTTCGTTATGTTGACTTAGGCGATGGGGAAGTCAGTTTGCAAGGAGACTCGCTTACACCCCAAGATTTTCAGGATAATTTAGCACGCTTTTCTCCGATCTTAGCTGACGGCCTAACCATAGGAGGAAGTGTCGTTGTTTGGCAAAACGCTACTATATCGGCCAAGATTGAGGCCGGTGTATTCTTCTGGGATAGTGAGATTGATAGTGCAGCAGGGGCTCGGCAAGTGAGTTTTTCAGATGATGGCACAGACCTTTATTGGGGAGGAGACATTGGCTATGCATTGAATGATGATTGGTCGGTACATGTTGGTTATCGACTTTATCAATTGGAAGAGTCTATTAGTGACTTTAATGTTGGCTTGAGGTGGCGCTTTTAGTTATAAGTAGCAAGCATGCAAACGGTGAATCGATATAAAACAACAAGGCCACTCATATGAGTGGCCTTGTTGTTTTTAGTTTGAGATAGACTATCTGCTTTGTTTAACTTTCTCGTTAGCAGTAACAACTGCTTCGATCCGGCGGTTTACTCTAGCCGCTTCAGCTGTACCAGAAGCATCGAGTAAGCGTTCTTCACCATAACCTACTGCTGTTAGTCTTGAACCTTCGATTCCATATCGACTAATCAGTAATGCTTTAACGGCTTCTGCACGTCTTTTCGATAGTGTTAAGTTGTAATCTGCATCACCAGCTCTAGAAGTATGTCCAGATATTTCAGCTTTTGTTTCTGGGAAGCGTTTTAAGAAAGCAGCAAAGTCAACAAAGTCAGGATGACCTGGGCGATTGATCTCTGCACTATTATTGTCAAACTTAACATTCAGTGAAATAGACACTTCTTTGTCAGTAAATATGCTACAGCCATTCCTATCAACTTTATCGGTTCTTGGGGTATTGGGGCATTGATCTAACCTATCAATAACACCGTCTTGGTCTTTGTCAGTGTCGACACTGCAGCCAACTGCATTCACCTTGGCTCCGAGCGGCGAGTTAGGACATTGATCCTTATCGTCAGCGACTCCGTCATTATCTGAGTCTTTAGCGATTGAACATCCTGATGAATCAACGCGTGCCCCTCTAGGTGTGTTTGGACATTGGTCAACACCATTTAAAACGCCGTCGTTGTCTGAGTCTAAAGAGCACCCACGGTGATCAACTTCTTGCCCAGCAGGTGTTGTTGGACATTCATCAGAATGATCATAAACACCATCGTTATCACTGTCTTTATTTCGTGCTGAAGACGTCTTGGTTCCACCGAAGTTATAAGCTAAACCAACTTTTAGGCCGATATCACTATAGCTATCCTGAGTGTCGAAATAGTTTGCTACCTCAGTCACTATGCGCCAGTTGTCTTTGACCTGCCAATGTTTACCAACACCAACGTTTAAAAGCTTATATGACCGATCTAAATCTTGGAGCTTAACCCCGCCAAAAAGATAAAAGAAGCTCTCATCTAACAACAAGAGTGCATCCACACCAAAACGATCCCCAGATTGATCAAACCCAGGTGTATTAGCATTAATATCCTGATGAGCAAATTCAAATCTTGCTGCCCAATGATCTGAGAACTGCTTACCAAGCTCTATACCAAATCCTGTCCCATCCTCGAAATTCGCACTTAAAGGGGGTTTTTCATCTGATGCTTGGTAGATTTCAAAGAAACCTGCACCCCAAGCGGCGTATTCTTTCTCGGCTGCTTGGGCAGGTATGGTTGCTGATAATACTGCTGAGCACATTAACCCAGCAACTGTTGAATATTTCATTGCTTTCCTCTTCCTTTTAAATAAATGGCGAATTGTGTCCGCTCTTTTTATTGAAATTGATAACTTTGATGTATGTTAATTTAGCCAATAAGCCCTATGGTGTTTTGTCGAAACAAATCTCTAAATTAGCTTGTCCAGCATCAGATTTGAATGGCATTGTCAGCCTAGGCCCATCCACCTGGTGATTGATCGTATGATCTCTACCAGCGACTACAATTGGTGTCGCCATACCGAAATCGTAGCCCATATCACCCAGTGTATTTTTAGCACCACCAGCAACCATGTTGGTAATTTCACCAACCATGTCGGTTACTTCTTCATTCATCGATTCAGGTTTTTCACCAAGCATCCTTTGCATTATTTCCAAAGCCAAAGACTCATCAAAAGTAATTGACATAGATCCTTTCATATTAGGGCCAACCATGCCGATCAAACCTGATACGTCGCCGCGAGCAACACTATCTTTCTTCTTTGTTGGTTTGCCGGGAACGAGTTCTGTCTGCGCCATAGTTGACAGTACATTGCGCAGAGCACCAATGAATGGATTAATAAATTCTGCTTTCATCTAACGCTTTAATCCTTAAATATGTTGAAAGTGAGTCTAAAACAGTCGTGACGCATAGTGTCAATTGTGCTTAGTATGTGTCGCTTAGTTTTAATCAAAAAATGATAGCTGACTGATTAGATTGTTCAAATTAGCTTTTTGGCTAATATAGGCCAATTAGTTAACCAATGCTATTGGCAATTTTGACATAACCCGTGTGCTTCTATTGTTTGCTTAACGACTTTAAAGCCTTCTGAACTAGCTTGGTTATCAAGCGTTTCTTGTAACCCTTCCGATTGAATTTCCTTTACGGAATTACACTGATCGCATATTAAGAATTGTACAGGGTGGTGGCAACCAAAATGATGGCAAGCGATAAATGCATTGCTAGACTCAACTTTATGGACAAGACCAAATTCTAATAAAAAGTCCAATGCTCGATAAACTGTTGCGGGTTTCGCTGATTGTTCGGTTAGTTTTAATGCATCGAGTAACTCATAAGCGCCCATAGAACTCTTATGCTCTAATAATAGCGTATATACTTTTTCACGTTGAACTGTAAAACGGGCGCCTTGTTGTTCACAATATTGGCGCGCCTTATTCACAAGAGTAGTTAAAGCCATAACAAATTCATTCAATGATCGTTGGTAATAGTTTATCACAATGTATTTCATGCTTGATGCATTTTTTATTGTATAACTCCTCTTTAAAAAGGAGGTGAAGCTCATTCAAGGCTTATACCTAATGTTATTGGGTAAATTCTTAATGTGTAATTCCTAATGCACATTATCAAAAGGCATAACCTATACTTTGGTTTATTGACTAAGCCATGTAAAATAACTTTGTGACTTGTCCAGACAAGTAAATGCTTTAATTTTAACTATCAGATACCTAAACCATGCCCTCGAATAAAGACTTACTTACTTCTCGTAAGGTTTCCATTGCTCCTATGCTTGATTGGACAGATAAACACTGTCGCTATTTTTTGCGTTTGATCTCAGACAATGCTCTGCTCTATACGGAAATGGTGACCACTGGGGCAATTATTCATGGTAAAGGCGACTACCTATCTTTTAATTCGCAAGAGCATCCGGTTGCATTGCAAATAGGAGGTTCTGATCCCTCTGCTATGGCTGAGTGTGCTAGTCGAGCGGAGGTGATTGGATATGATGAGGTTAACATTAACGTCGGATGCCCTTCAGATCGGGTTCAAAATGGGCGTTTTGGGGCTTGCCTGATGGCTGAACCTGAGGTTGTTGCGGATTGTGTTAAAGCAATGATGGATGCTGTTGATATCCCAATTACAGTCAAGTGTCGCATTGGTGTTGATGATATGGATGAGTATGAAGACCTGACTCGCTTTGTTGAGGTGGTAAAAGATTCTGGCTGTAACACGTTAATAGTTCATGCAAGGAAAGCTTGGTTAAAAGGCTTGAGCCCAAAACAAAACCGTGAAGTCCCTCCGCTAATATACGATAGAGTTTATGAGTTAAAGCAACAATTCTCTGACTTACACATTAGTTTAAACGGTGGCATCAAAACACTACAAGAAGCGCACGAGCATTTAAAGTATGTTGACGGTGTGATGATTGGTCGAGAAGCTTACGCCAACCCATCGATTCTTGCTGAAGTTGATGATCAGTTTTTTGGGACAGCGGCATTACCGTTCGATAGAGAGAAGATTGTCCATCGTATGGTGCCCTATGCGCAATCTCATGTTGATAGTGGTGGACGCGTTTGGCATGTTGCTAGGCATATGCTTGGTTTGTTTCAAGGACAACCTGGAGGTCGAGTATGGAGACGATTCTTGAGTCAAAATGGTACAAAGTATCAAACTAACCCTCAGTTATTTGTTGATGCGTTAGATGCTATGCAATCAGCCGTCATTCCTAAAAAGGAATATTTGGAGAAAGTTTGATAAGAAACATCAACAGGCTTTCGCTTTATCCCATGCTGTCAAGTTGTGTTATCAAATAGTATTTGAGTTGGTTATTTTCGCCAAATCAGTGGTTATATTTACTAAATCCATACATTTCCCTCTTTCAAGTTTCTAAAACTTTCTTTTTTTAAATTAAATTTCTATAAAAAACAATTGTTTAAGTTTTTTTGGCGAGTTGGCACAGGATTGGCAACAACTATTGTGTTCTTAATTACGACTTAATATTTAACTAACACAGGAAAGCCATTATGTTAACCAAGACTAAATTAGCTACTGCCGCTTTAATTGCTTCGGCATTGTTTTGCGCTGGTAGTCAAGCAAAAGAACTATCATTGCAAGAGTATGCAAGTGCAATGATTGCTCAAACAGCTCAAATCGCAGTCAACGAAATAAAAACGGCAGTGCAAACTGACATACTTAACGCAGCTTATTCATTCGAGTTAGTGCCTAGTAATATCAAGACACGTGTGACTATCACAGATATTGCGAGTGCAACTACTATTGCTAATGAAGACATTAAAGAAGAAAAATCGGAGTAATAAGTGATGTTTGTTGAGTCGCAAATCCTAACAATAATATTCGCTCCTCTGATTGCTTATGTGGCAGCTGCCTTGTTGTTCGCTGCCATTGAATCGAAGGGAACATTGAGCCAGCTTTTTGTTGGAAATATCAAGAGTGGTCAATAGCTCTTCACCACTCTTTTTCCTCTTGTACAGTCTGTAAATACATACTCTGGCTTATGCTTTTCTGTTTTCGCATTGCATTTCCGTATTTTCGTCTCCGTTCCTAGCTGTTCAATTTTTCCAGCCGTATTAACTTTTCCACAAGCTGATTGTCTATATAGGTAGAGTTCTTTCTATTAAATCCAATTGACCTTCACATTTAAGTTTTGAATAAAAACCGTTTAGATTTAATAAAACTCATACATCAAATAACAACACACCCTAACATCAATAGCCGAATCACTTACCCTACTCGTTTGTCCCTTCAGGTGCTTCTAATATGTAAGCTTTAAGAGAATTACAGCGCATTTTAAACTTAAAAATTAAGCTCGTTAATTGGATTGTCAAATTAACCACTTTGCTGGTGAAAAAAACTAGTATTTAGGATTTAGTTATTTTTACATCAATGGTTGATTAATAAATTTCAATTAAAACAATGAATTATGTTTTGGCATGGGAATTGGATTAAACCTTATAACAAAACATGAAACGCTGACTAATCAAATTATGCAGCACACATTAAACACGGAGATAGACATTATGAGTATGTTTTCAAGAATTTCAGACATCGTGCAATCAAATTTGAATGCTATGTTAGATAAGGCAGAAGATCCCCAAAAAGTTATCCGCCTGATTATTCAAGAAATGCAGGAGACACTTGTTGAATTGCGTTCTGTTGCTGCGAGAAATCTAGCGGATCAGAAGAGCTATCAGCGTAAAATTGATTCTGCATCAGGGAAATCTGCGGAATGGCAGAAGAAAGCTGAATTAGCACTTTCTAAGAATCGTGAAGACTTAGCAAGATCTGCATTGATTGAAAAACAGAAAATGAATGAACAGCTTGAAGCTCTTCAACAGCAACAAGCCGTTATTAGTGAGAATTTAGCGAAGCTGCAGGAAGATGCTGGTCGTTTACAAGAAAAGCTTGTTGAAGCGAAAGCGAAACAGAAAAGCTTAGTGATGCGTCAGCAGACAGCGGATGTTCGCCTAAAAGCAAAATCTAAACAAGCGACAGTGCAAATCGATGAAGTGATAACACGTTTCGAGAATTATCAAACTAAGATCGATGATTTAGAAGCAGAAATTGATGCTTATGATGTTGTCGGCTCTGAAAAATCCCTAGCGGCGGAATTCAGAGAGCTTGAAAAAGATGGAGACGTTGAAGCTGAACTAGCAGCACTTAAAAAGAAAGTTGCTTAGTTTGATTGATGTGGCTCTGAGGCAGAGCCACATTAATGATGGACGGTATCACAGGAGGAAGTAATGAAGACGGTTGGTGAAAATAGACATTTCTATAAAGATACGTTACGTAAGAAAATTTCGGGTGTTTGTGCAGGAATTGCCAGGCATTTTGGGTTTGACCCTCTATGGGTGAGAGCTGCGGCTATTGTAGCTTTTATTGCCATGCCAGTCCCTGTAGTTTTTGCATATTTAGTCGCTGTTCTGTTGTTACCTAACAGGTAACAGACCTCGCCAAACTTAGTGAACAAAGGAAATACTGCTGATGAAAACATTACTCATTATTGTTTGTTGTATTTTGTTTATGAATTGGGCATTAGATGCTCAGTGGATTTACAGCATTCCATCTTCGATAGCAGCGATTGTAGGCTCAATTATTTCTATTTTTGTGAGTTTAATAACCACATTTGCTCATATGCTAGGTATGGTGGTCGCTCTCGGGATATTGATATACATTGGATGTACGTTCGGTGTGGTGGGTTTTGTTGGTGCTGCGTTACTTATAGCTTTCACCATTACGTTAAGCTCGATAGTGAGCTTGTTCTGGCCTCTATTGATTATAGCCGCTGTTATCGTGTTGTGCTCTTCCAAAAAGAAGCGACATTACGGTTAAACCCAAAGGCGTCTTGCCTTTGGGTGAGTGGACTACATCGATAGCTAACGTTTAGTTACCTGCATTTTCATTTTGTTCACGTCCAAGTTTTACTGAATCCCAGAATTGCTTAGCAGTTGCTTTTTGACCATGAACACCGATAAATGTATCTATATCTAAGTTCATGTTTTCAAGCTTATCAGCGAAAGCGAGCTGGTTAGCATTTGCCGGCGTAACATTACCTCGAAAGCTGTAGATATCGGCTACGAAAAGGCTCTTAATGGTAGGGATATAGGCAACAACGATTTCCTCAGCATGCGGGTTTGGCCCGACATTGTATAGCTCAACCTTCTTGTTACCCTTACCTATCGTCATATTGCCGTCGAATGTATCTACTTTAACTTTGCTGGAAATGCCGTTATATTTTCCAATGTCTCGGCTTGTTTTGCCAATGTCCTGAACAAATTTAACGTTACCTTTTGTCGTTAAAATCGGAACACCTGCTTCTAGATAACCGTAGATACCGCCAGAATGATCAAAATGGTGGTGTGTAGGTACAGCCCATTTGATTGGTTTGTTGGGGAACTTCTTATCTAAAGCAGCGATGACATCACGAGTCGATTGGGTTGATTGAGGTGTTTCTAGTACCAAGATCCCGTCATCATAATCAACGGCAATAACGTTATAGCCTTGTGCAGCGTTTTCAATGTAATAAATGCCTTCACTGAGCGGCTCTAGTGTCAATGCACGAGGTGTGTTTGTTGGTGCATTAATAGGAGGATTCTCTCCGGCATCTTCAGGCTTTGTAAAGAGTGAGTCATCTACATCAAGACCGATTTTGACTTCATCAACGGTGGTCTTTTGGACGATAAATTGGCCTTGCTGACCAACTGACTGGTGGGCAAGTGTAATACCTGCTACATCTTTATAATCTGAATAGCTGACTGTTGTTGCTATGTCACCCCAATGTTGATGTGCTGTTAGTAACTCTGTTTTTGCTAACAAGCCAGATTTTGCATCGAAATATAAAACTTGCTGGCGGCCGAGTTTATCAGCATAACCTAACATCTCAAGTCGCTTTTTGCCTTCCTTATGTTTACCTATGTATCTGAGCTGAGCGCTACGCTCAGATGCACTCAACAATACATGGGCAGATGTTTTTACGCGATCTAAAATACCAGCAGCCGCTAAAGGATCAACCACAGCGACTGCATTTTGACCTGCTAGAAAGGCCCAATCTCCACTTGTTTCGCTGACATAGCGAAACGTTAAGCTACCGTTGTTGCCAAAGTTCTCAATAGCAAGACGTCCATCTTCGTTGTAAGCAATGGCTTTTGCAGCTTGTCCAAGTGTGATTTCGGAGTCTGCTTTAGGCCCTTGCCCAACACGAGCAGTTTGAGTAGACAAAGTGGTTTTAGAGGTACTGATTTTTGACAAGGAATCAAGGCCACCAGATGCTTCTATTGCTTTTTCTAAGATGGCTTGTGCTTTGGCTTGTGCTTTAAGTGAAGGTGATTGTTGTGCTTGAGCTGTGAGCAGAGTCGTTGCTATCGCTGAGGCAGTAAGAGCTGCTTTCGTTATATTCTTCATAAGTTTGAAATCCAATTAATGAGCACGATCAGTACCACTAATCGCTTGATTAAAAATTGGCCAGCATGCTAGCAAGTTGTTTGAGGAAAACCAAAGAAACGACACACTCTTTAACAATGTTCACAAAAGTATCATGTATTCTATATACCCTTCGTTTTACAAACTGTAACGGTTTCATATTGGCTTTAGCTTTGCGGACCTGTAGCATGTTAACTTCTTGTTTAGTGATATGATTTTTTTCAATGATGCGATTATTTCTAGTATTTTTGTTATTCCTAGCGCCTTTCTTGTCTTATGCCAATTTAGAGATAGAAGATGCAACTGTTCGGCTGTTACCTCCAGGTGTGCCTAACACATCGGCCTACTTTATGCTTAAGAACAAAGGTAACGAGAGTATTTCTATTGTGAGTGCTTCGTCAGATATTGCGCGAAAGGTAGAGCTACATGCGCATATAATGGAAGATGAAGTGATGAGTATGGTTAAGCAAGATGAAGTTCTTGTTAAAGCTGGAGAGTCAGTTCATTTTCAACCTGGCGGATTTCATTTGATGATGTTTGGGTTGCAGCGCCCTTTAAAAAAGGATGAGTTGATAGATATCCAGTTAGTAACGAGTGAAGGCGAGCACTTGGCTTTTAAAGCTAAGGTTCAAGAACCTTCAGTAGCAAAGCATAAGCACCATTAGGGGCAGCTATGAAACAATATTTTCAGTTAAAGTGGGTTTTGACAGGGATAGGGGTATTTATCTTTATTCTTTATATTTTAGGTGTTTTTTGGAGTGTGGAGCCTGACATATTCGATGTTAAGCAATACTCTAATGAGCAGGCTCGTCAGCAAGGTGTGCCATCTGTTACGGGATATGCTGTTACAACATCACTGATTAAAGTTGGCGAAACTTTATTAGATAAGCCAGGAGGATACTTATCCAATGATGTTATTTTGCCTAGCGTTATGATGGACAATATGCCGAGCTGGGAGTTTGGTGTGTTGGAGATGATTAGAGACTTGTCTCTCGCTATGCGTAAAGACTTTAGTCGTTCACAATCTCAGTCGCTGGAAAATATGGCCCTAGTTGAAGCGCATACTAAATTTAATATTGATAGTCGTAGTTGGATACTTCCATCTTCTGAATCAAGTTACGGAGACGCCATTGATTTGTTATATGTATATCGGGATGGACTTGCAAATATTAGCCAAGACCAAGCGCAATTCTATGCCAGAGCGGACAACCTTAGAGATTGGATGAAACAGGTCGAGAAAAGAATGGGTAGTTTGTCTCAACGCCTAAGTACGAGTGTTGGTCAGCAAATGTTAAACACAGATTTGGCTGGAGACTCAGCTGCTAGACAATCAACACCTACAAATAGTCAGCCATACATTAAAACAAGCTGGTGGAAATTAGATGACAACTTTTATGAAGCTCGAGGAGCAAGCTGGGCATTGCTACACTTTTTAAAGGCTGTTGAAGTGGATTTTGCTGATGTGCTTGAAAAGAAAAACGCTCGAATCAGTTTGCAACAAATTATTCGAGAGCTTGAAGCAACGCAACAAACACTGTGGAGTCCAATGATCTTGAATGGCGATGGCTTCGGTATGTTAGCGAATCATTCATTGGTCATGGCAAATTATATTTCGCGTGCAAATGCCGCCTTGATTGACCTTTCTGAATTACTGAGTCAAGGGTAAACAACAGGTAACTTATGAAGATATTAAACTGGGTAGTACTTATAGCTGCAATACCATTCGCTAGTGCACAAGCTGATACTGTCTTAGGTGTTTATGCTGGGGCACAAGGTTGGAATATGGCTACGGATGGGGGCTTTGCCAACGATAACAATATTCAACCTTTTAGCTTTGACGATGAAACTCAAGGTGCTTTTTATGTTGCTGTTGAGCATCCAATACCGCTCTTCCCTAATATCAAAGTGAGGCGAACATCATTAGATACTCAAGGCGATGTTAACTTAACACAGTCCTTTAATTTTGGAGATCAACTTTTTACTGCCGACACCAATGTATTAACCGAGATAGACGTAACACATACTGACATTATTCTTTACTACGAGTTCTTCGATAATAATCTGTTTAGCTTTGATTTTGGTCTCAATGGTAAATACGTTGAAGGTGACTTGATTACTCAGGATTTGGGAGAAACAACGCGCCTTGCTGCAGAGGACTTTTCAGGTATTGTGCCTCTACTATATTCTAGGATTCAAATAGGTGTGCCTTTCACAGGATGGGGAGCTTATGCTGAAGGTAGCTATTTGGCAATTGACGACAACACCTTATACGATTACCAGGTTGCAGTGACTTACGCCATTGTTGAAAGCCTGGCTATTGATGTTGGCATCGAGTTTGGTTACAGATCGTTGCGTTTGGAACTTGATGATGTCGATGATATTACAACTGATCTCGACTTTGACGGTATTTTTGCAGGTATAGAAATACATTTCTAGGATCGAAAAGACAGGGCGCATTGATAGGAGTGTGCCTATTGTGAGTGTAAAAATATACCTAAAAGGTCAATTTACTCAGTTTTTTAGTATTAAAAGTAATAAAGAATCCCAATATAGTCTTTCCTGATTGTTAATAAGAAAGCTAACCTTAGTGCACTTGATCCGAGGTTAACTTTATTATGTCATCAACAAATTCACCCTCATACAGCCCTGCATCTATGCTTAATGAAGCACAGTGGTTGCAGTTAAATCAGGCTGTTGCGTCGCTGAACCCAAGCCAATTGACTTGGGTTAGTGGCTATTTAGCTGGGCTTGCACAAACCCAACTTCCTGCAAGTACATTAACGAGCGTCGAACCTCAAGTAGGTTCAGAGCCTGCGGCCAAATTGAATATCCTCTATGGTTCGCAGACTGGCAATGCGAAAGGTGTTGCAGAAAACTTCAAGAATCACGCAGAAGCAGCAGGCTTGAATGTTCAATTGACAAACATGGCCGATTTCAAGCCCAAGTCGATTAAAAACGAAACGCATATTGCTATCGTTGTCAGCACACATGGTGAGGGCGATGCGCCAGATGATGCCATAGAGTTACATGAGTTTTTAGGCAGTAAGAAAGCCCCTAAATTAGAATCGTTGAAGTATTCTGTCATTGGCCTAGGCGATACAAGCTATGAGTTTTTCTGTCAAACCGCAAAAGATTTTGATCAACGCCTTGCCAGTTTAGGCGCCAAGCCTATTACAGAGTTGGTTTCATGCGATGTTGATTATGAAGAAAGTGCTGAAGCTTGGGTTGCATCTATTACATCTAAGTTAAAAGATGAGTTGGCAAAGTCGTCGCAAGTTGTGACTATGCCAGGTGTTACCTTGCAAGATACTGCACCTGTTGTACATCAATACACCAAGAAGAACCCGTACTCGGCAACCTTAGGTGAACAAATTAAGGTTACTGGTCGAGATTCTGTTAAAGATATTCGTCATGTCGAGATATCACTAGAAGATTCCGGTATCCAATATACGCCAGGAGATGCTTTGGGGTTATGGTTCAAGAACGACCCTGCGATGGTAGAAGAGATTATTGCTCTGTTAGAACTGGATGGAGACGATAAAGTTAATCTATCCGGTGATACTTTTGCTCTAAAAACGGCGCTCATTGAAAAGCTTGAATTAACACAAAGCTATCCTAACTTTGTGAAGTCGTATGGTGAGCATTCGCAAGACGAAAAGTTAACCACATTACTCGCTACGCCAGCCGATCTTAGAGATTATTTAGCTGATCGCCAAATTATCGATATTGTTCGTGATTTCCCAACTAAATTAGAAGCTCAACAGTTGGTTGATGCGTTAAGACCGATTTCACCAAGGCTTTATTCGATTGCCTCTAGCCAGGCAGAAGTTGAAGATGAAGTTCATCTAACTGTTGCACTTGTTGAATATGAGGCTTTTGGTGAGAAGCATTTAGGCGGCGCTTCAGGTTTCTTGGCTGAGCGACTTGAAGAAGGTCAAGAAGTTAACGTTTATATCGAAAATAACGATAACTTCCGTTTACCTGCTGATCCTAATACGCCTGTCATTATGGTAGGCCCAGGAACAGGTATTGCACCGTTTCGTGCCTTTATGCAGGAAAGAGACGCACAAGAAGCTGATGGAAAAAACTGGCTGTTTTTCGGTAATCCAAGCTTTACTCAAGATTTCCTATATCAAGTCGAGTGGCAACGCTTCGTTAAAGATGGCGTGCTAGACAAAATAAGCTTAGCTTTCTCGCGTGATCAGGAACACAAAATTTATGTACAACACCGCTTACTCGAACAGGGAGAAGAGGTGTATAAATGGCTAGAAGATGGTGCTCACTTCTATGTTTGCGGTGATGCGAATCAAATGGCAAAAGATGTTCATGATGCCTTAATCAATATCGTTGAAAAGCATGGTGGCAAGAGCCGAGAAGAAGCCGAACAATATATAACAGATTTGCGTCGAGCAAAAAGATACCAGAAGGATGTCTACTAATGGCTGGCAATAACCCACAAGATCAAAAACCATCACCTAATGAGCGTATTAAAGGAGAAAGTAATTTCTTACGAGGCAGTATTGCTCAGGATCTGAAAGATGACTTAACCGGTGGATTTACCTCGGATAACTTCCAGTTGATCCGTTTTCACGGTATGTATCAGCAAGATGACCGTGATATTCGTGGTGAGCGTGCAAAACAAAAATTGGAACCAATGCACAATGTGATGCTCCGAGCGCGCCTGCCAGGCGGCGTTATCACACCAAAACAATGGTTATCTGTTGAGAAGTTCGCAGAAGAAAACTCTATATACGGTAGCGTACGCCTAACAACGCGCCAGACGTTTCAATATCATGGGGTGCTTAAGCCTAAGATGAAGCTAATGCACCAAACATTAGCTAGCGTAGGTATTGATTCAATTGCTACCGCCGGTGATGTGAATAGGAATGTACTATGCACACCGAATCCGATTGAATCAGAAGTACACCAACAAGCATGGGAGTGGGCAGCTAAGATCAGTGAGCATTTGCTTCCAAAAACCAATGCATATGCAGAGATATGGTTAGATGGTGAAAAAGTAGAAAGTACAGAAGAACCGGTACTTGGGCCTAAGTATTTACCACGTAAGTTTAAAACAACCGTTGTTATTCCGCCTCAGAACGATATTGATGTACATGCAAACGACCTGAACTTTGTCGCTATTGCTGAAAACGGAAAGCTCGTCGGTTTTAATGTGCTCGTTGGTGGTGGCTTAGCCATGACACACGGTGATAAGAACACCTTCCCGCGAAAAGCTGATGACTTTGGCTTTATTGAATTAGATAAAACATTAGATGTTGCTGCTGCTGTTGTTACAACTCAACGTGACTGGGGTAACCGTTCCAATCGTAAAAATGCAAAGACTAAGTACACACTAGAAGCTGTTGGTGTTGATGCATTTAAAGCTGAAGTTGAAAAGCGTGCAGGTATGACTTTCGCTGAGAGTCGCTCTTACGAGTTCACCGATCGCGGTGACCGTATTGGTTGGGTTGAGGGCATCGATAATAAATATCACCTAACCTTGTTTATTGAAAATGGCCGAATTTTAGACTTCCCGAATAAGCCGTTAAAAACAGGTTTGCGTAAAATCGCTGAGATTCACAAAGGTGATTTTCGTATGACAGCTAATCAAAATCTGATCATCGCCGGTATTGATGCTGCTGATAAAGACACTATCGAGAGCTTAGCTCGCGAACATGGATTAATCGAAGACACTTTGACAGAACAACGTAAAAACTCAATGGCTTGTGTGTCTTTACCTACTTGTCCATTAGCAATGGCTGAAGCAGAAAGAATGTTGCCACAGTCGGTTACTCAAATAGACGATATTCTTACCAAGTATGGCCTTAAAGATGAACACATTGTTTATCGTGTAACAGGTTGTCCAAACGGTTGTGGGCGAGCGATGTTGGCAGAAGTTGGCTTAGTAGGTAAAGGCCCTGGTAAGTATAATCTTCATTTAGGTGGTAATCGCAATGGTACGCGTATTCCTAGAATGTATCGTGAAAACATTGGTGAAGAAGAAATCATGAGTATTCTGGATGACTTGATCAGCCGTTGGGCGAGTGAAAGACAACCGAATGAAGCTTTTGGTGATTTTGTAATCAGAACGAAAGTTGTTTTACCTGTCGTTAATTCAGCGAAGGATTTCTATGATGAACCTAGCTATTCAATCTAACGATGAGACTGAGAAGTTTTTGCTCTCTGATGAAGCGTTGCAAGAAGTAAACGCAGACTTAGAAGTAAAAACGCCTCAGGAGCGTATTAAATGGGGTTTGGATAACTTGCCGCACAACTTTATGTTGTCGTCGAGTTTTGGTATTCAAGCTGCTGTAATGTTGCACATGGTTACTCAACAGTATCCAAATATTCCTGTGGTTGTGACGGACACGGGTTATATGTTTCCTGAAACTTATGAGTTTATTGAGATGTTAACCCAACGCTTAAACTTAAATCTGAAAGTTTACTCGGCTAATATTTCAGCCAGTTGGCAAGAAATAAAGTATGGAAAGCTCTGGGAGCAGGGTGAGGAAGGGATTACGCAATACAACAAGTTGAATAAAGTTGAGCCGATGCAGCGTGCACAAAAAGAGCTTGAGATTACAAGTTGGTTTGCTGGTTTGCGTAGAGATCAGTCTGACAGTCGACAGTCATTATCTGTTGTGCAAAAGCTGAAGCAACACTTTAAGGTCTACCCAATTTTGGATTGGACGAATAAAGATGTGCATTATTATTTGAAAGATCACGACTTACCGTACCACCCATTATGGGAGAAGGGGTATGTATCTGTCGGCGATTGGCATACCACAAGGCCGCTAGAGGCAGGTATGACAGAACAGGATACACGCTTCTTTGGACTTAAAAGAGAGTGCGGCCTTCATGAATTTGGTGACGGTATATAACTGAGCCTGTTTTCACAAAGATTTAAAAAGCGTTTGATTGTGATATCAAGCGTTTTTTTGCTGCTATTGCTGCTATTAAAGTGGAACTTAGCTGAAGACGACTGTTTATTTAATGCTAAAAGCATTGCCAAGCTGCATTTTAAGACCAGCAAGATAATGTTGGTTTGCAGAGGCACCTACTAAGCTTAACAATTCTGCTCCCGTGGTCGTAAACTTGTAGTAATTAAGAGCAACACCTGTCGTTATAGCCGTTAGATAAAACACGTCTTTGCCACAACGCCATTCAACTTTTTGCCCAGGTTTTAGCTCTCCGGACTCTATTTCACTGTTGTATATAAGTCCCATATCTATAAGGGATAATACCTCAGGATAGCTTAAACCAAACTCTGCTAAATTAAGTTGATGATGCTTCTGTAAGCTGAGAAAAGACCACAACCTGGGCTTTTGATAATAGCCAATAATAATTTGTGGGCTGGATCGCTGACGTTGCCTACAAGCCATGCCAACGGCTTTGTTAAACATTTGTGCATCTTTTTGTGTTAACTGTTTGAGTGTTCTGAGTGTTCTGAGTGAAAAGCTACCTGCTTTAGCAACTTCTACAGCAAGAATTTTCCCCCAAAGCTCTTGCATAGGTAGAGAGTGTATTTCTTCGGCCATTTGAATAAAGCTAAAGAACCAATCGGGATCAACTGATTCATGGTTTGTCGCTTCTGGACTGTACTGCATCGCAAGTGCCATGATTTTTTCCAAATTCATAAGCTTACGTTGCAACACCATATATTGGCGTCTACTGACTTTTTTATTAACGTCTGTTTTTACATCTGATGGTTTGGCCGCTGACACGCCCGCTTGTGCAAATAATCGTTCAATTTTTTGTTGATGAGTCTGAGTTGTTTGATTAGCAACCTCGACAACCTTATCAGGCTTTGAAGGTATTTCTTTCTTAGCTTCTACCGACGAGCTGCTTACAGCTATTGTCGAACGATGTGATGTTGGCTCTACAGACGACATTGATATATCAACACAATAATAAGTGATTACAGATTACTTTGGTGCAAAGCTTAAAGCCAGTTTTGTTTGTTTTTGTATGAATTTGATCCATTTTTAGTTTTGCTGAATACAAATTAGTAAGATAGAGTGGATAGTAGCCAATTCACCTTTTATTTTCAGATTCAGAGAAAAAAGTTTATGGATAGATCTACTTATGAAAACGATATCTTGGTTTTTCTTGATGAAGATGATGCTCATGGTGAAGAACATACCTGCCGAGGCTTTTGGAATATATTATTAGTCGATGATGATGAAGAGATACATTCTGTTTCCAAGCTGGCGCTTGCCGACCTTACCGTAAATGATCGTAAACTTAAATTCCATCATGCTTACTCAGGAGCAGAAGCCCTCGCGTTGCTAGAGGAATTTGGCGAAGACATTGCCGTTATATTGCTTGATGTTGTTATGGAGACAGACGATGCAGGACTTGTTATTGCCAAAAGAATGCGCGAAGAACTTGGTTTACGCCAACCTCGTATCGTATTGCGGACGGGACAGCCTGGATATGCACCAGAAGAGAGCATCGTTAAAGAATATGACATTAATGATTACAAAACTAAAACTGAATTAACTCGTAGCAAGCTTGTAACCACTATGATTGCTTCGATTCGTTCTTATCATCAGATAAGGGTGATAGAGCAAAGCCGAATTGGTTTAGAAAAAATTATCAAATCATCGGCTAATTTGCTCGAAGAACATTCAGTTAGAGGGTTTTGTGAGGGCGTTATTACACAGATTAGTTCATTGATTGGCCTAGATGCTGGTGGTGTCTTATGCGCTAAGGCTGGGTTTGTTCTAGATGAAGAAGAAGACAATGTCTATATTTTAGGTGCTGCAGGGCAATATGCTGAATATATTAACAGCTCGCTAGATAATTTATCTGATAAAAGAATCGTTAATAATGTCAATCGATGCCTAGCTAGCAAAGAGCATATCTATGCTGAAAATTACTCAGTACTCTATATTCATAGCTCTGAATATGAGGCTGCTGTATTTATCAAAACGGGATCACAAATTAATGCTATTCATCGGCAGTTAATTGAAGTTTTCATCTCCAGTATTTCAGTTGGCTATGAGAATGTGAACTTGTTTCATCAATTAAGGAATGCAGCTTTCCGTGACTTTCTGACAAAGTTACCCAATCGGACCGACTTCATAAATATGCTGGATGCAGCCAAAGCCGGCGATTGTGACCCTATGTTGAATACTGTCGCGTTGATCGATATTAACCATTTCTCTGATATTAATGATGGTTTAGGACAAGAAACGGGCAACAATCTACTGATCGCGGTGACTGAGCGTATGCGTGATACGTTTAGTGAGACCGTAAAATTAGGTCGTATCGCTGCTGATGTGTTTGGGGTAATTGGTGATAAAGCTGATCTGACACCCGTTAGGTTATCAAAGCTTTTTGAGAGTGCTTTTCAAGCTGGGGATCAGTTATTACCAATCAATGTTTCTATAGGTTTTTGCGATGTCTCAGCGTGTGAATTAACAGGTCTTGATGTTCTAAAGCGCGCCAATATCGCGCTTAATCTTGCCAAGAGAAGTGTTAATAGCAATTACGAATACTATGCATCCGAAATGGAAGAAGAGACGACTCGTCGGTTATCAATGATCAGGCAACTTAGGTCAGATTTTTCGAGCCGTTGCCTACAAGTTTGGTATCAACCTCAGGTTGATCTCATGACCGAAGATGTGGTCGGTATGGAAGCATTGTTGCGTTGGCCTGTGGAAGATGGCTATATCTCTCCTGGCGTATTTGTTCCTTTAGCCGAATATTCAGGACTTATTATTGATATTGGTGCCTGGGTACTCGAGCAAGCTTGTGAACAGCTTTGTGCTTTGAGAAAGAGAGGGAAAGAAGGCTTGCGGATGGCCGTTAATATCTCAATGCCGCAATTCAGAGACCCTCAGTTTGTTGATTTAGTGAAAAGTATTGCAACTAAATATCGAATCAAGCCTGAGTATTTAGAGTTAGAAATTACGGAAAGTGTTGTGATGGATGAGCCTCAAATAGTCGTTGATTCATTAAAAGAGCTTAAAGCCTTTGGTTTTCAAATAGCAATAGATGATTTTGGAACAGGGTTTTCATCTATGAGCTATTTACAACAGCTTCCACTCGATCGGTTAAAAGTTGATAGATCTTTTGTCAATGAGGTAACGCCAGGTAAGTCGGCATTTATTGCTGAGACTATAGTGACATTAGGCAGTAAGTTGGGCTTGTTGACTATTGCTGAAGGGGTTGAAACTAGAGCACAAGCGAGTTACATGTTAAAGCTTGGGTGTGATGAAGCTCAAGGGTATTTGTACGCTAGACCAATGCCATTCAGTGATTTGTGCGAATTTTTAGTTTCTCAGGAAGACACTTAAACCAATAAGCTGGTTTTGATACTAGGGCTTGTAAAATGAGTACTTACTTATTTAGACAAACCGCTTTTAATAACCTCCTGCAGAGCAGGTAAGTTATCTTGTTCAAACCACGGGTTCTTTTTTAACCATATATTATTGCGTGGTGATGGATGTGGCAGCACATAATACTTAGGCAAATAGTCTCGCCAATTCTTCACTCGTTCAGTCAGTGTACGCTCATCTTTTAAGTAATTTTTCTGTGCATATTGACCTATCAACAAAATAGAGGTGACATTGGGCATCATTGAGAGAACTCTGTTGTGCCAAGTTTCAGCACATATTGGTTTGGGCGGTTTATCACCTGAGCTTCCTTTCCCTGGATAACAGAAACCCATTGGTACAATCGCTATTTGAGATTCGTCATAGAAAGTTTCTTTATCGACTTGTAGCCAGCTTCTGAGCCTATCACCTGAAGCATCGTCCCAAGGAATACCTGACTTTTGCACCTTAAGGCCAGGTGCTTGCCCAATAATAATCGTTTTGGCAGAGCTGGAAAACCTGACAACGGGTTTGGGATCAAAAGGCAGGTCGCCTTTACACAACGTGCAAAGGCTTATGTCTTTTTTAAGTGTATTTATTTCATTCATTAATTAAGACGTTTTGCTAGGCAGGTTGAAACTGCATTTGATGGAGCATAGACCATTTCTGTTTTTGGATAACTAACGCATTCTTAATTTCCTTGTACTTAAAATCTAAGTCTAGTGCGTCGTATGAGCGTTTAAAATTTGCTTTTTTAGCATCCATTAAACGCTTCTTGGCAATATAAAAGTCAGACATTTTACTGACAAGGACGTCATATTCAGCTTGCAATTTTATCAATAACTCTTGAGCATTGGGCATAGTTTCTATACGTGCTTGTGCTCGTTTCAATTGCATGGCTGCTTTTGCTTGCTCGATTCGTTGCTCTGGGCAACGCCTTAATTGGCTAGTTAAACCAACGAAAGACAACCCCCTAATGAGCCATTTAGTAGGATCAAATTGCCACCACTTAATGCCATTTCTGTAATCATACTCGAAGATGTGATGGTAGTTGTGGTAGCCCTCACCAAATGTAAAGAACGCTAAAATACCGTTATCGCGAGCCGTATTTTGGTCTGTATAAGGCTGATTACCCCAGATATGGGCGAGAGAGTTAATAAAGAAAGTGATGTGATGAACAATAACGAGCCTGAATACACCTGCTATGACCAACATCCCCCAAACATCACCGTTTAGCCAGCCTAAGAACATAGGAATCGAAAAGTTCGCGATTAGCATAATAGGTAAGTAATGGTTGTGTTGCCACATAACAACTTTATCTTTCTGAAGATCTTTGCAATTGTTGTAGTCAGAATAGCGAGAAGCTTGATATTCCCTTAGCATCCATCCGATATGAGAGTACCAAAACCCCATTTTTGCTGAGTAAGGGTCTTTATCATTATTGTCGACGTGGCGATGATGTATTCTGTGATCTGACGCCCAATGTAAAATACTGTTTTGCAGGGCCATTGCACCACCAATAGCTAGCAATACCCTAATAACTGGGTTTGCTGCATAGGCTTTATGAGCCCATAACCTATGATAGCCTGCAGTGATCGACATACCTGTAATCCATATTAATGAAATACAAGTTACTACTTCAACCCAATCAAGACCTCGGGAGATGATTTCAATGGGAACAAAAACGAGTGAGATAAGGCCCGTTACAACAAATACTAAGATGTTGATAATGAGTAGTCGGGGCTTTGTTTTATCTGTCATAAGTTGTGTTAATTCATTCAGCTTACATCTGTACGCTATTTTGAAGGTCTATGTTTTTATTGGCAAGTGAAATATAGGTATTTAACGTATTTAACGATAATATGATATTCGTAATATAGCCTATAAAGTGAGTTGTGCAATGAATCGACAGGAACAAAAAAGAAAAACACGTCGAACAATCATTGATGCAGCCTTTCGTTTGCTTGATGAAAAGCAAACGTTATCGACTATTAGCTTAAGGGAAGTGGCAAGGAATGCAGGTATTGCTCCGACATCATTTTACCGGCATTTTAATAATATTGATGAACTTGGGTTGACCTTGGTTGATGAAGCTGGGTTAGCGTTGAGACAGTTGATGCGGCAGGCGCGAATAGAAATCGCCACCGGTACAGGAATTATTAATACATCTGTTGATACATTCATGTTGTTTACGTCCGATCAAAGCAATGTTTTTAGATTACTATTGAGAGAACATGCTGGTACATCGGTGGCATTTAAAGCCGCTGTTTTGCGCGAAATACAGCACTTTATTGACGAGCTCTCTGATTTTATTCGTAAAGGGAGTAATGTTCCTGCGGAATTTGCATTCTTACAGGCAGATGCCATGGTCAAGTTGGTTTTTAGTGCGGGTGCTGAGATTATGGAAGCAGATAAAGCTCAGCGAGAGATGCTTGCCAGTAAATTGAAAAAGCAGCTTCTTTTTATTGCTAAAGGCGCTAATTCGTTGAAACCACGTCTCTAGTTAATTTTCCATGTGAGTGCTATGTTTTTTCGAGATACACACCGCACTCAATGTGGTGTGTATAGGGGAATTGGTCGAATAGGGCAAAGCGGGTAACGTGGTGCGTTTTACATAGCGAATTCAGATTATCTAGTAAGGTTTCTGGGTTACATGATATATAGATAATATTTTGATAATCCTTAACCATATTAATCGTATCTTCATCTAAACCACTGCGAGGAGGATCGACAAAGATAGTTTCAAAGTTGTAGGTGGCGAGGTCGACATCTTTCAATCGACGAAACTCGCGTTCCCCTTTCATCGCTTGAGTAAATTCCTCACTAGAAATGCGAACAACAGATACATTCTCAACATTATTCAAGCTTATATTGTCGTTGGCTGCGGACACTGAGCTTTTAGATATCTCCGTTGCCAGCACTTGATTAAAGTTAGCAGAAAGCGGGATAGTGAAATTCCCTAATCCGCAATACAACTCTAGCAGGTCACTTTGTTGTGCATTTGTTTTTGAAGCTTCTATTGACCATTCAATCATTTTGCAGTTAACGATTGCATTAGGTTGGGTAAAGCTATTTTCAATTTGCTTAAAGGTGTAAGTTTTATCCCCTATCGGCAATTGTTCAGTTACAAACTCGCTTCCGATGACTTGCTTTTGTTTTCGTGCTCGTCCAATAATGTTAACTTGCTGCGATGGGATAATTGACTGGCTTAACCTTTCTGCTTCAGCCAACCACTCTTCACTTAAATGTTTGTGGTACAGCAGAGAAATGATCAACTCACCGCTCAATGTTGAGAGGTAGTCAATCTGAAAAAGCTTATTTCTGAGAAGAGTATTTTCTCTGAGTAAAGACATTAGGTTTGACATTGCTAGGTTAATGATTTCGCTAGCCTGTGGAAACGCATCGACTCGATATTTTTCTTTCGTCTCTTGATCAAACATGATGTGGTAAAGATCATCACCTTCATGCCATACGCGAAATTCAGCTCTCATTCTGTAGTGAAGCTTTGGTGAATCAAATACTTCCAAGTCGGGCATGGCTAAATGAGAGAAGCTCTCTCTAATTCGCTCTGCTTTTTTTAGTAGCAGTACCTCATATTGGTTAGTATCTATATTGGTTGCACGCATAAAGGCTCCTGTTTGAAGGGCGGGGATTGTATACCTAAATCGATTAGAAATGCGAGTTTCAAGATTCCATAAAAAATCTCAGCTTGAAGCTAACTTATAAAGGAGCGTTTCTTCACGTGCTTAACCAAGTTAACAAAGTTGTGTACTGATCTTGGTTATGTTGAACGTCCCTCACATTGTTCGATGAGCGCAGTGAAATCGGTAGTTGATATATTTGTGCGTTTAATCATCTCAAACCGACTACAATTAAAAAAGATTAAATAATAGACAGCTATAGCCGATATATGAAGTTGAGGGTATTGAGGTAATTCAACATGAGTATTAGCGATATAAGAGCGTTTCTTGCCGAACGTTCAAACTTGGCTGATCTCGGTCGTCAACAAAATTTACGTACTGAGAATCAGGATAATCGGCAGGCGGCTGGTACGCAGGGGAGTCGAGTTAGTTTATCGACTAGTCTAAGTATTAGTTCTCAATCATTCATTGGTGCGCGTATATTAACCAATGGATTCAATCAATCTTTGAATCTTAGTGAACAAAGACCTAACTTTTCTCTGCCTGAACCTGATGATAATCAACGTATCGGATTCGACTTCGAAGAAGTCGCGCGAAATGTACTGGGTTTTGTTGGTAGTGTCATTAGAGGTGCTCAAGCGCGCGGAGAAGATGAAGAGGAACTACTTGACTTGTTTCAACAAGCAAGGCGAGGCGTAGAGTCTGGGATAGGTCAAGCAATAGAAGACCTTGAGGGGTTTATAGATGATGACATACAAGAGGGTATAGACAATAGTCGAAATCTTATTGAAGAAGGAATTTCAGGTTTGGAAAGAGATATATTCTCTCCACTACCGCCATCAGAAAATCAACAAGAGATTGAGAACGAAACACGCCTAGAGCAACGTGTTAGTGTTTCGGACCAACGTTCAGGTGATCTGCGTATTAGAACTAGAGATGGCGATGAAGTGAGAATACGCTTTGAAGATATTCAGCAGTTTCAGCAAAGCCAGTCTCTGTTAATTCAAACTAGAAATGAACAAAGTAATCAAACTGAAATAGAACAAACCACACGACAGACAACGGAAGAAGAGGAGTCGTCCGAAGCTGCACAAACAAGTAATGACGCAGGCGTACCTAACTCGTCAGAGATTGAAGGTAATGACACTCCATTAATTAATGTGCAGAATCCACCTCAAACAGTGTTTTCTGAGCAAACGGCAGAAGGTTCACAAGGTCAAGAACCCGAAGATGATGAATCCGAAACAGCAGCTACAACATCGGTTGCAAATGGAGCTAATACGATACCTACTGATCGTGATGCAACCATTGAGCAATCTGTAGAGTTTGAACAGAGCTCGGTCTTCTTTGAGAGGAATAGTTTCTCTTTTTCAGTTGAAGGAGAGTTAGATGACGATGAATTACGAGCAATCGGAGAGTTGGTTAGTGACACTGCATCTTTAGCGACTGAGTTTTTTGACGGTGATATTGATGCAGCATTTGAGCAAGCACTTCAATTAGGTTTCGATGAGACTGAGTTGACTGGGTTTGCATTGCAGTTAGATAGTGTTCAGCAGACACGAGTGACACAAACTTATGAGTCGGTATCTCAATTCAATAATAATGAAGAGGGGGAACAAGAGCGTGTTAGCTCAGTCCGGCCTGTTGCGGATTACCTTTCGGATCTATTAAGTGTCTTTGAACAATCTAGACAGCTATTACAAAGCGGAGAAGTATTTAATGATCTGATTAACGATGTGTTCAATCGAGTATTACAAATTGACACACCGGATCTTGTGAATGCACTCAATAGGTTTAATAGTTTCAATGAAAGGCTTTTAGGTAATGTGGATGATGTGTCCGAAAGCAATACTGAAAATACAGCAGTATAACTAAAGACAAAAAGCCTGCTTAAAGCAGGCTTTCGTTATTAGTCTTTGGATTATTCTAATGAGCGACTTTCTCTTTAGCTAATCTAACGACCAAGTTCCTTTGTTGAAACTCTTTATCGTTAAGTTTATCAATAGCTTTATCTGCACCTTTTGATTCTACTTCAACAAATCCGTAGCCTTTTCTTTTACCCGTTCTCTTATCTTTCATCAATCGAACAGAATTTACTTTAACAATCGTTTCAAAATGATCTTGGATTGCTTCTTCATTGGATTTGTAGGGTAGGTTTCCTACATAAAGTGTTGTTGTGTTCAGTTCTTCAACCTCTGAACCTTCCTCAGTATTACTGGATTGGAGCGCCATAATAACAACTGCACCAAGAATGATACTTATAGATACTGCTATACCTAAGTTATCGGGTGAAAAAACCATAGGACCTATGAAAAAGCCGATAATAGCAAGTGCCAAGGTCGCGATAATATTTTTGAGTGAAAAAGACATGTTGTAACTACCTAAATTTTTATAATAATTTTTATATGAAGGAACACTATCTTACTGCTTAAATTTGTTAACGCCAACTATTGTCACAATGCGTGTTTCAAGCATTAGACTTTAGTATTAGATAAAAAGTGACTTGTATTAAAATTAGGCAAACGATCAATAAAACCAAAAAACCAGTTGACGCAGAAACTGAGGTCAGTATGATGCGCGCACTCTCATTCAACGGGTCAG
>CAZVDU010000038.1:0-28166 GCA_964625615.1 uncultured Pseudoalteromonadaceae bacterium
AAATTGTCTTCGACTATAGTGTCGGATTCAATTTCTACAACAACGGTTTTGACTTTACCCATAACAGCATCTCCTGATTGGGTGTTTCTATTACATTTATAAATAAATGCCGTTTTTTGTAGTTATTTATTGTTATTATTTGGGGGGTAAATGCCGCAAGGGGTCAACTGACTTGCCTTTGTAACGAATCTCAAAATGAAGTTTGGTTCGTTGTGTGCCGCTATTGCCCATTCGAGCTATTAATTGCCCTGTTTGAACTCGCTGTTGCTCCTTTACAAGGATTTCATCATTGTGTGCATATGCACTTAGATAGTCTTCGTTATGTTTAACAATCACTAGATTGCCGTAACCACGCAAAGCATTGCCTGTGTATACCACTTTGCCATCTGCTGTCGCTAATATGGGCGAACCAAGCTTATCGGCCAAATCAATGCCTTTGTTCCCTTTTTCCGTTAGGGAAAAACGACTAATAACGTTACCAGAGCTTGGCCATTGCCAATTAATGGTTCCGTTAGAACCAATGTTGTTGTTTTGAACAACATTCGTACTATCACCATACGCCTGCTTTTTTGGAGGGTCAACAGCTATATACGTTTTTGTTCTATTTGATTCACTTTTTTGTGTCTTTTGATATTTTTTTGGCGGTTTAGGCCGTGGAGTGTCGGTTTTTTGTCGCGACTCGGCCAGCAACAGTTTCTGGTTTGGGTATATACGGTAAGGGGCAGAGATGTTATTTATTCGGGCTAACGTCTTAAAGTCTTTATTAGCATACCAGGCAATGGAGAATAGCGTATCACCCTTAGCGACAACGTAAGTATTACCAATATTTGAGTTGACTTTGGATTTTTTTAGGGTTTTACCTGCGCCAATATCGACAACCGGTGCCGGCGTTGTTCGGCTTGAGCATGACCCCAGCAAAGCAACCATAATAAGCACGATGATAGTTTGATAGACTTTGTTTGTTTTCAATATCAAAACAACCTTGTAGCAGATCATAGGTCACATGTTCTAATGTTTCCCTAATTTCTCCATTAGCACCACAATAGCAATACCTAATACTACTAAACTCGTCGACAAAACGAAATAAGCTGGCTGCTGAGTCATTGTTTCAAAAGTTTGCGGTAAAACGTTTTCAGAAACAAGGATAATGCGCTTTCCATGGCTGTCGATAGTTGTTTCAAGTGCTATCTTCCAAGGCCAGACTTTGTTAAGCGAGCCTAGTAAGAAACCGCTTAGAAGAGCCAAGGTTATGGTTTTATGCTTAGAGAACATCCAGTTTAATGCATGAGAAAAACTGAGGAGCCCTGTTATACACCCACTGGCAAAAACAAGTACGATGGGTAAATTCACGTCTTTTAATGCTTGTAGTACAGGGCTATACATACCCATTAGAAGCAAGATAAAACTACCAGAAATTCCGGGCAGTATCATGGCGCAAATAGCGATAGCGCCTGCAAAGAAAAACATCATGTAAGTTGCGTCAACTGCACTAGGAACTAGGGTCGTAATGAGGTAGGCACTTAGTGTCCCTATAATAAAGAAAAGGTAAGTCGGTAACTTCCAGTGATCGATATGTTTAGATACAGACCATATTGTAGCTAAGATTAACCCAAAAAAGAATGACCATAATTGAACAGGGTATTCATCTAACCAAAATAAGACTACTTGAGCAATGGTTAAGCCACTCAATACTATGCCCAAAAGAAGGGTAAGTAAAAAAGAACCGTTTATATGTTGCCACGCTGACTTAATACCGCTTCTAAATAAAATGGATAAAGCTGTTGGGCCGCATTGTTTAAGCGAATATATGAGTTCTTCATAGATGCCTGTCATAAACGCAATGCTGCCTCCAGATACACCGGGCACTGTATCTGCTGCTCCCATCATCATTCCTTTGACGAAAAGCACGGCACTTTGGCTTGTTGTTCTCTTTTGAGCCGGCTTCATACTAAATGATCTCGCCGGGAACGAGAGGAACAAAGCGCACCGCCTCAATAACTTCTTGAGAGAAGGTTTCTTCAGCTCTCTCTATCAGCAAGAGCTGTTGGTCTTGTTCACCCACTGGAATAATTAACCTGGCGTTTTCAGCAAGTTGCTGCTTGAGCATTTCGGGTACCTGGCTGGCTGCAGCAGTAACGATGATGGCATCAAAAGGCCCTTTACTTTGCCACCCCTGCCAACCATCACCATGCTTCATTGAAGTATTGTGCAAATCTAACAATCTCATCTTACGCTTAGCTTGAAACTGTAAAGCTTTGATTCTTTCGACAGAATAGACTTTAGGAAATAGCTGAGCGAGGATCGCTGTTTGGTAACCAGACCCCGTGCCAATCTCTAATATGGACTGAATATGGCCGCTTTTTTCTAACAGTAGCTCTGTCATCTTAGCCACAATATAGGGTTGAGAGATAGTTTGTCCTTGTCCTATAGGTAAAGCCGTATTTTCATAAGCTTTGTGCTTAAGGGCTTCCGGCATGAACAATTCTCGCGGTGTGCTTGCAATGGCTTGCAATACTTTCGTGTTCTTTATGCCTTCTTGATGGAGAATATTAGCTAAATGTTCTCCTTTTCTTGTTACTCTAATCATCGACTGCATCATTGTTTATAGTTTTTCTATCCATTGTTTCATATCGTCTAAACTTTGATAAGCCGTCATATCGACGGTTATTGGAGTAACTGAGCAGTAGCCCTGGGCAACCGCATGAAAATCAGTACCTGGCCCTGCATCTTGTTCTTCACCTATACCGCCATACCAATAGATATCGCGATTGAATGGATCCTTTGTTTTTATCATAGACTCGGCTCTATGGCGTCGACCTTGTCGTGTGACTTTAATACCTTTAAGTTGATCATAAGGTAAATCGGGTACGTTAATGTTGAGTATTTGATCTGCGGGTAAAGGGTGATCTGCTAAATGTTGAATAATCTCAACGGTCACTCTTGCTGCGGTTGAAAAATATTCCCCTTTTTTATCAGCAAGTGAGACAGCGATAGCAGGCAACCCCATATAGCGTCCTTCAGTTGCCGCAGCAACTGTGCCCGAATATATAACATCATCACCTAAATTAGAGCCGTGATTGATACCTGAGACGACAAGCTGAGGATCGTCTTCTAAAAAGCTGTTAATACCAAGGTGAACACAATCGGATGGTGTTCCATTAACTGAATAAAACCCCGTCGGCATTTCCTGCATGCGCAGCGGCTGATGCAACGAGAGTGCATTACTAGCACCGCTGCAATTGCGATCAGGTGCGATTACGGTAACATCATGTTGCTTCTCTGTTATTGCTGAATGTAAGCATGCTAAGCCTTCTGCGTGAACACCGTCATCATTACTCAATAATATCTTCATTGTAGGGTTCTCTCAGGCTCATGGTAATCGATTAATTCGCGAAGAATGGACGTTGCAAAACAGCCGGTGGGTAATTCAAACTGCAAGGCCAATTGTCCTTCATCTAACTGCCAATTCATATTATTGGCATATAGGCTTATTGCTCTACGCTGTTGTTCTAAGCCTATCTCTTCAAGGGTATGGCACAGGGTACTTTGACTATGCGCAACATCAAGTTCAAACTGCTGAGCGTCGTTTCTACTATCAAGTTCTCCTTTTCCCCATAAAGGAGCTGATAGTTGTATATCTCTTTTATTGAGACGCTCACCCAGCTCTTTATCTAAGTTGTCGCTGACAAAAAAGCTGTTACTACCACTCAGTATCATGGCATCGCCATCAAAAGCTTGTGAAAAGTGTTTTTGAGCGACTCGCTCACTCACCGTATTATTAAAAAGCCATGAGCGTAACGCCGAAATTGCCAGGTTACGTTTGTTTCGGTTACGCACTGTTTGTCCATCGAGCAGTGTTTGACCTAAGTGTAAATTACTGTTGTTATTCCCAAAACGTTGTGGACCAAAATAATTAGGGACGCCACCCTCTTTTACTTGTTCTAAACGTTGCATCAAGTCGTTAGCAGGTTTTAAGTGGCGTATCAAAATCGTAAACTTATTACTCTTTAGGTTGCCTGTTTTCAGTTTTTTATTATGCCTAATGTGACGTAAAATCTTGGCGCCTTCTAAACTAAACTGATTAAAGTCAGGATCTGTTTTTCCTGGTATATGTAAACCGAACCATTGGCGTGTTAGTGCATACTTGTCCTTACGTCCAGCATAGCTAACCTGACGTAACGGAAGATTAAATTGCTTAGCCAGCTGCTCGCCGACATAGGCGGTATTCAGGTTCTGTTTTTCTAACCAGACATATATATGTTCACCGTTGCCCGTCAATTCGTAGCCTAAGACTTCCTCGACCTGAAAGTCTTCCGCAGCCGTTTTGAATGCGCCTCTCGATTGAGGTTTGCCATAAAGGTAATGCCAATCACATAGAGGGAATGAGTGCTTGTTTTCTTGAGTCAATGTATTACCAATAGATTAAGAGGTTATGAGCACAACGGCATGACAGGCAATGCCTTCTTTACGCCCAGTAAAACCAAGCTTTTCCGTTGTTGTTGCTTTAACGTTGATATCGTTGGAAGAAGCTTGTAAGTCTTTGGCAATAAGCTTCCTCATGCTATCAATATGAGGTGCCATGCGAGGCGCTTGCGCGATGATCGTGCAGTCCAAATTGCCGAGTTTAAAGCCTCCTTGTTGAACTAGCTCGTACACTCTTTTTAATAGCTGCCTGCTATCTGCGTTGGCAAATTGTTGGTCTGTATCGGGAAAGTGTTTGCCTATATCACCTAACCCCATTGCGCCAAGCAATGCATCACAGATAGCATGCAACAAAACATCGCCGTCTGAATGCGCAATTAACCCTTGCTCACAATCGATTTTGACGCCGCCTAAGACAATGGGGCCACTGCCGCCAAACTTGTGAACGTCATAACCATGACCGATTTTCATTTTTATCATTTCTTTTTATATAATCTTGGTGGTTTTCGTCAGGAAACGTTGTTGTTGAGTTTCTATATTCCTGAACTTATATAGAATTCTGCTAATTTAAGATCATCAGGTCGTGTCACTTTAATATTACTGTCACTGGATTCAATCAGCATAACTGCGTGACTAGCTTGTTCCATAGCTGACGCTTCGTCGGTAATATCACACTTGGATTCCAATCCGCTTTTTAACGCATTATATAGCGCTTTGGCGGGGAAAAATTGCGGTGTCAATGCATGCCAAAGGTCATTTCTATCCACCGTTGATTGCACACAGGTGCTTTTTGGTTTAGTGCGTTTCATCGTATCCTTTACTGGAGCTGCTAATATCCCGCCTACGTTACCAGAACGTAATAACAACAAACGCGATATGTCTTCATGCTTGACGCAAGGCCTTGCCGCATCATGGACTAGCACCCAATCCGACCTATCATGTTGAGTAGACATAACATGGGTCAGTCCAGCTAATACTGAGTCTGCTCGTTCAATTCCACCATCAACTCTGTTAATCCAAGGTGCCTTAGCTAACGGCGTTGTTTCAAAATAAGTATCTTCTGGACTAAGTACGAGAACGACACTTTTTATCAATGGATGTCTGATCAGGTTTTCTAATGTGTGCTCTAGGAGCGTCTTTCCTGCTATTTTCAAGTACTGCTTAGGTTTGTTACTACCCATACGATTGCCTACACCGGCAGCAGGCACGACAACTGTGTATAAATCTTGGAGTGTATTAGCCATTTAGGTTATTTAATGTTTTATTCGCTGGGTAAAATTCTATAAAAGGTTTCGCCTTGCTTAATCAAACCCAATTCGTTGCGGGCTCTCTCTTCAATAGCATCTAGTCCAATTTTCAGATCTTGTATATCCGCTGCTAATAGGCTGTTTCTCTGTGCAAGATTATTGTTTTGTAAAGTGAGTTCTTCAACTTCGCTTTGTATTAATTTAAGGTCTGGAATACTGTGCTTACCGAACCAAAGCCGATATTGCAGCATGCATATCAAGCTAAGCAATAATACGGTAACAACTTTAGCCATTAATATTCCCCACACCGCACTGACCCATAACAAGTGCACCGAACTAAGTTAGGTAAGGCACCACTACTGACATTATGCAAGCCTATTTCACAAAGATAAACAGGCTTTATATGGGTATTTCCTAAAACTTCAGTTTTTTCAACAATTTTTCTTTAAGATCGTCTTTTTTCCTATCAACGAGACTGTCGAACTTGGATTTGAGCAGACCATCTAGGTTTTGTAAGTTCCCATCTGCTAACTCATCCCAGTTCAATAGCTGTGTTATATTCTTGTCAGTCTTACCAGTAGCGCTAGTAGCTTGTTCGTTAAGCTTATTTTCTAGCTCAGCAAGTTTTGCTTGTGCTTCGCCACTAATGTTCTGACTAAGTGCATTAACGAGCTTTTTATCTAAGTCTGATTTAAATGAAAAAGAAGGGGCTTTAATGTTACCACTGATAGTGGTGTCTATACTTAGGTCGGTTAACTCATTGAGGCTTGAGGCGATAACATTCGTCAGCTTATTACTGCCTTTTGCGTTCAATTTAAGGGCGCTGAAGTCTATATTACCATTTCCATTGATGGCACTTTGTTCGACCGATAGGGAGCCTATCGAGTTGAGTCGCGCTTGAGTTAAGGCAACCGAAAACTTATCTTCTTTAACCATATTACTGGGTTGCAGTGAAAGTCCTGCTAGCTTCCATGTCTGGTTCGCTTTAAGACCTATATCGTCAACCCATAAATTGCCATTCACAATAAGGGTTTGCCACAACTCTGTTTTTTCTGCATCAACAGAGAAGGTGGTTGGCTTGCCGAGTTTGGTATGATCATCGGTGATATTTTGCCATTGGCTGTCGATGCTGTTTTGTTGCCAACTGATACCAATACTGGCTTTACGGATCAGCAAATCAGGAAGTGGAGTGGCATCAGTAAATTCATACCAACGACCTTTACCTATCGTTTCTTCTTCCACTTTTTCTTTGTTGTTTTGAAGCATCGGACCTACGACTTCAACTGCGGCCAGGAGTCTTTCACTCCAAACGCGTGCCTGTTCGCCAAAAACCATTGCTGTAACATCACTAATAGCTGCTGAATCACCAACAGCCACTCCTTTTAGTCGTTGGTAGTCTTCTCCAGGTGCGGCTTTGAGTGCTGCCACTTTGGGCGTTAATTCATTTCTTGCTGCGGTCACTGAGTTTCTAAAGTCGGTAAACTTTTGTTTGTCGGCGCGCATTTCAGCTTTAATACCATCAAATTTCTCTTTGGCTGCCAATAGTTCCGCAGGATTATTATAATCAGTGTCTTTGAGCGCCTCTATTTGTTGCTTATAGTGTTCGAGTTTTTCTTTGTTAGGTAGAGATTGATATTGTTCTTCTAGTTTTTGCCTATGTTTTGCATAGGCCTCTTCAGCTTCCATAGCAGCTTGCGTTGTTTTAAGAGGCGAGTTTGCGAGAAGCTCATCGATGTCAGGTAACTCGATCTCTTCGCCATCTAAACCCGTGATAAAGCTTTGCTGTTCATCGGGCTCTCTATAAACCTTGCCCGGGTTCGCACGTTTTTGATCAAACTCAATACCAGTGATTTGCAGATGGTTAATCATGACCTTATGCATCAATAAAGGAATGAGTTCAACATCAGCGGCCACTGACTGTGCCTGTACCTTGTTGTTTGAGGGTGTTGTCGCATCTGTCATCTGAACACTGTTGAATGTGACAGAAAAAGGAGACAAAGTGTGGGTGACTCGACCTATATTAACTTCGGCACCAACGGCCTGTCCAAGCCCTTTTTCAGCACCTAATTTAATCCAAGTATCAAGAAAAATTAATGATACTGCGACAAGGACACCCAAGATTAGAGCAAAGGCTGCAAGTCCTGACCAACGAATATTTTGCTTCATCGTTAGCTGCCCATATTCTGATACAGCTGGTATAGGTTACTGCCTTTGAGTGCCTCTACGATTTTCAGCTTATTAATCCAGGCCATCAATTTTTCTCGGTACTGAATGACAACTACCCGACTCCCCAGTAATACAGGAATTGATAACAGCAACCCTAAACCTAATCCGCCCATTGTTTGGCTATGGTAAAACTGGCTTAGTTGACCGATGGAGGTATTGTATAACGTCACCCACAGAGGTGTTAATCCTTCACTTGTTAGCAAGCTGTCACCGACCATCAATATGAGTGGGTTAAGAAGCAATGAAATAGCACTAAACAAGCAAGTAGAAACGATAAAGCTAGCGATATTGACCCTGAAGAATAAAACGAGTAGCAGTATGATGATGTTATGTAACCGTAATAAAGGGGTAAAACCAACAATCATACCTAATGTAAGGGCGATAGCTATCTGCCAGGGGCTAGACTCTGAGTTGAGTGCTTTAAGAAATTTAACAAGCAGATGCATGTATTCTCCATTGGCTTATTAATAGGAAATCGGGATTGCATTACTTCGCTGCAAAAGTATACTGTAAAGTTCAACAGGCTCTAGTATCTAACGCGTTATTTTAAGTGTTTCTGAAGGGATATCGAGATAAAGCGTTATGGGTTGGCCATTTCGAATCACTGAAAACTTTAGTGTATCTGCATCCGCGATGCTTGCATTTGCTCTCCTAAAATTCTCTGGGTCACTTATATCCTGATCGTTAATGGCTTTGAGGATATCCCCCTCTCTAAACCCGGCATTGCGAAACAAGCGAGGAGCTAATCCAGGGGATACTTGATAATTATTGATATAACTGCCATCAAAGGGAGGGGTAGTTGCCAGAATATGAATGAGTTCTTGTGGTCTATTGCCTATTTGTTCAGGCGTTAAGTTCAAGGTTTCGGCAAAAGCCGACTCTTGGGGTATTTCTGTTCTTGACGATGTAGTCTTCTCCTTTTCAATAAGAGAGTCATTTGGAGGTAGCTCACCTACCGTGTTTTTTGCTGATGGCTTTGCGAGTTCGCCAGTGTTTGCACTCTGCCTATCCTGTGATGGTTGATCTGGCTGAGTCTCAATACTATCCATTGAATCGAATGATTTCTTATCTGAATCAAAGCTTAGCCATAAAAGTATGACCAGTAATATTGCACTAGCAATAACAGTTACCTGCATATTTTTCATACCTGCTTTGGCTCCATAGTGATAGTGGTTTAAAGAGTTTCAGCATAGCGACCAATGACTGGCGGTACAATTAAATATTAATTCGGAATGCCTGAATTGAACTTGAGCTATTGCAGGGAGCCAATTTGGCTGAACAATGAGTTTTAGGGTTGTTATTCATTCGACTTTTCTATGAGTTTATTGATGCAGCATATATCGATAGTTCAAGGTGTTTCACTATTGTTATCCCGATCAACGTTTAGACTTTGGATGACGTCTATAAGTTGAAGGTGCAAGCATAAATTTTGAACAATCTCTGTAGTCATAAACTTAAAAAATGACAGGTAGTTAAAATTTGAACGATTCATAATTTAAGTTTTATATCCTTTTATTAAGTCTTAGAAGGGATTTTATTTTTACCTGGTTAGTTTAAACTAATATAAAACAATGGCTTACGATTTTTTCTGGTTTGGCATGCATGGTGCAGTGCTTATTTAAAATAAATTTAAGAAAAGACGTGGGAGTCATTAGTGAAGTGTTTAACATTCAATAGCACAGTCTTTGCCGGCGCATTATCATTAGTTGCGGGTATATCTGCAGTTGTTATATCCAATACAGAGGTTGTCGATATCTCTTCCCTGGTAGATCCAAATAGGACGACTGCGGTAGTTAACCAAGTGAAGGAAGAAAAATCTTATATTCTACATGGCTTGGGTGCTGAGGATCTAAAAGCGGCAGTTGAAAATGTTGGTGGTATTGTTTCTCGAGAGTTCCCCATTATTAGTGCCGTTAGTGTCATTCTTGATAGAGAGCAGGTTTCTCAGTTAGGAAGTTATGATGACATACGTGTCAGTGAAGATAGAACGGTTACAACGCAAAGCAATAACAGTAAGTTCATAATCGATACCTTGATAACCACACAAACCAGAGCCAATATAGTTCATCAGTGGGGTCTAAAAGGCGATGGTGTCAGAATAGCGGTATTAGATAGTGGTATGTTGTTAACTGGCAATCAGGGTTCCCACATCCGCTACGATACAAGGAATTATGGACGAGTTTGGGCAAAATATGATGCCGTGAACGGCGAAGAGCATCGAAAGTTAGATGACGACGCTAATGGCCATGGAACTCATATTTCGGCCATTATTGCGAGTAGCTTACGTGATGATAGGGGTAACTACAACGGTATGGCCCCCGACGCAGATTTATTGTCTATCAGAGCATTTGATGAAGATGGTCGAGGTAGCTATTCTCAAGTGCTTGATGGCTTGAATTGGGTTTATCAAAACCGTGTTAAATATAACATTAAAGTTCTCAACCTATCTTTGGGTGCCAAAGTTCAGTCGGCTTATTGGCATGATCCAATTAACTTGGCAGTGATGAAGTTGTGGGATGCTGGTATTGTTGTTGTAACATCAGCAGGTAATGAAGGATCAGATTTCGGCACTGTGTCTGTGCCTGGAAACAACCCCTATGTTATTACTGTTGGGGCGGCTACTGACAGTTATACACCTTACGATTATAGTGATGATAGGGTGACCACCTTTTCAGCACAAGGGCCTACCTTCGAGGGGTTTGTAAAACCTGATATCGTTTCTTATGGCGGTCACGTTGCTGCAAAGTTTAATAAGAGCGTTGTAAAGGGCCGGTTTAAAGAGTTGGAGGAAGGGGACGATTACCATGCAATATCTGGTACTTCTCAAGCGTCGGCGGTGGTAGCAGGTACAGTTGCATTGATGCTTCAACATAACCCTTACCTTTCGCCGGATGATATTAAATGTCGCCTTATAGCCTCTGCAAGGGAAGGTGTGAAAGATGCACAAGGTCAGTATGCCAGCCCATTTGCAGTAGGTGCAGGAATGGTTGATGCATACAATGCGATTAGAAGTAGAGCCATAGGGTGTGCAAATGTTGGCTTAGATATAGACGCTGATTTAAATGGTGTTATGCATTTTAAGGGGCCCGTTAGTTTGGATGAAGCTGAAGGTATGACCATTAAAGTACAAGCTGGCGAAGTTAATGTTAAAGGCTCACCATGGGGACACTCAATATTAACTAACTCTACTTGGGATGGTGCGGCATCATTGGAAGATTCAGATTGGAACGGTATTGGGCTTGAAGGGTCTCCTTGGAATCCAAGTATAGGGATTGAAGGCTCTCCCTGGCGGGGAGTGAAGCTTGAAGGGTCGCCTTGGAGTCCTAGTTTCACCGAAGGGGTTGATTGGGACGGTCAATCGGAGCTTGAAGGTACCGTTTGGTCTGAAAGTGCAGCAAAGACAGAGCCTCCCGAAGATCCTTCTCTATAATGTAATGAAAATAGCGACTTTAAGGAGTCGCTATTTTAATATTGTCAGGAAAAAATAATTATAAGGTTGATATCATGGCATCAAAAATCAAGTTGATAAGGCGATGCTTGTTGCTTTTTGTATTTTTTGTTGCCCCATCAATACAAGTACAAGCATCACAGGAAAATATCCGTTTTCAGCGTATGAAGCTGGAGCAAGGGTTATCGCAGGAGTATGTGCAGTCTGCATACCAAGATAAAGATGGCTTTATGTGGTTCGGCACTCAAGAAGGACTTAATCGCTACGATGGCTACCAATTCAAAGTATTTAATCATAACATTCGAGAAGCAAAATCACTTAGCTCGGATTGGGTTCATTCGATAAACGAATCGGCTGATGGGAAGCTTTGGGTTGGTACACAAAATGGTATCAATGTTTTTAACAAAGTTACGCAAGACTTTACGCATTTAAAACATGACTCAACTAATGTTCATTCTCTAAGTGGTAACAGCGTCCATACCTTGTTTAAAGATTCGTCTGACAATATCTGGGTTGGTACTGAGAAAGGTCTAAACAAATACAATGCAACTTCCCAAGATTTCACAAGGTATGATGATTTACCAGGTCTAGAGGGCGCTAGTAATCGGGTTCTTGCCATGGTTGAAGATATTACGGGAGGATTATGGGTTGGTACGTCGGGTAACGGTGTATATCGGTTTGATCCTGAACTGGGAGCATTAACGGTTACACAAGAACAGTTTGCTGCGCTGACTGATTTTGACGCTCGAAGAATTCGTTCATTGTTTATAGATAGCGATCAGCGTCTTTGGGTAGGTACTTACAATGAAGGCCTGATGGTTATGGACTTGGCCAGTCAGTCCAAAGGAGGTAAGTCATTTGAAACGTGGAAGCCCGCTATTTTTAATGACGTTGTAATCTCACATATTTATGAAGACAAAAAAGGGACAATATGGTTTGCAACAGACGTAGGACTTATCCGGAAGTCAAAGGGAAGTAATACTTTTGATGTTGTGGAACACGAACCCGACAACCCCTATAGTTTAACATCTAATGCTATTAATTATTTGTATCAGGATAGGGGAGATGTTTTTTGGGTCGCAACTGTAGCTGGATTAAACAAGTGGAATACGGCTACAGCAAAGTTTGACCACATAAGAGTGGCAGCAAAAAAATCACAGAGTTTGACCAATAAAAACACTACTACATTTTTTGATGCTGGAAACGATAAGGTATGGATTGCTACCTGGGGGGGACTGAACCTACTGGATAGTCGAACAGGAGAGATTGAACAGTTTACTCATGATCCTGAGCAAATAAATGGCTTGAAAGACAATATCGTGATGACATTGTTTGCTCGTAACGACGAAGAGCTTTTCATTGGCTACCTCGATAAAGGAATAAGCGTATTGGATAGAAGGTCGGGGCAGTTTACTCATTATTTAGCAGACAGAGATGATAAACATGCTTTACGTGCTAACGGTATAACGTCAATCACTGCCTCTAAAAACCATAAGGTATGGGTTGGTTCATACGGTGGTGGGCTGCATCTCTTCGATCCTGAAGCAGGAAGTTTTGAACGCTACTTACATAACAAAACGGACCCATCAAGTATCGGTAGTAATCTTATCTTATCAATGGAGTTGAGTTCTAATGGTTTGCTGTGGTTGGGTACTGACGATGCGGGATTAAGTATATTCAACCCAGCAACAGAGTCAGCAATAAAAATTAGCCATGACCCTGATGATCCATCAAGTCTCGGTAGCAATACTGTTTTTTCTATTTATGAAGACAGGACTGGTAACCTATGGGTAGGTACTCAAGGCTCTGGTCTGAATAAGCTTAGCGTTATCGATCGTGCTGAAGGAAGGTTTGTTTTTGAGAAAATTACACGGTACGAGGGGCTTCCCAGTAATACGGTTTATGGCATCATCGAAGATGACGAAGGTTTTCTCTGGTTGAGCACAAATAGAGGGATTACGAAATATAACCCCCGAACCAAACAATTGCTTAATTACGATAGCTCACACGGCTTACAAGGCAACGAATTCAACTCAGGTGCTTATCATAAAGCAAGAGACGGTAAGATTTATTTTGGCGGTACTAATGGTGCTACCGCTTTCTATCCAGAAGATATATCGCCCAATTCACATGTACCGCCTGTTGTGCTGACGAAGTTCCAAAAACTGAATGAAACTGTTTCGTTGGACTCTTCAGGGGGGATAAATAGCCGAATTCATTTATCTTATAAAGATTATCTTATTGCCTTTGAATTCGCTGGATTAGATTTCGCGTCTCCCAATAACAACGATTACTTGTATAAACTTGAAGACTTTGACGCTGACTGGATCCCAGCAGGCGATATAAGGCGCGCTACTTATACTAACTTACCAGCCGGTGACTATATCTTTCGCGTGAAAGCGTCGAATAATGATGGTGTTTGGAATGAACAAGGTGCGTCGATTGCATTAACTGTGGCGCCAGCTCCATGGCTGGCGTGGTGGGCTTATCTGGTTTATGTGGCGATTGCCTTGTTGGGTATCTATTGGATTTATCGCTCATACAAGTTTAGATTTGAACAGGAAGCAAAGTATCGAGAAGATCTTGAAGATGAAGTGAAAAGCCGAACGGTTGAGCTAAGCCAGTTGAATGAGAAATTACTCAGTGCCAGTTTAACAGATCAACTCACTGGTCTTCACAACAGGCGTTACTTGAATAGTATTATAGAACAACATTGTGCCGGTGTTATGAGGGACTTCGAAGTGTCGTTGAGTCGCGATGACATTGATGCTGATAGTGGCCCTAGACTTTTCTTTCTTATGTTTGACTTAGATGGTTTTAAGCCAATTAATGATACTTATGGGCATGATGCGGGTGATAAAGTGATTTGCCAAGTAGGACAATTGTTGCAGAGTGTTTGCCGTGGATCAGATACCGTTATTCGATGGGGAGGAGACGAATTCTTGGTCATGGGGCGTGTGGAGTCAATTGGCCAGATTGAAATACTGGTAGAGCGTTTGTGTTCTAAAGTTGCTGAGTATGGTTTTGATATTGGCGCCAAACAGAAAATGCACTTATCTTGCTCAATTGGATACAGCTTGTACCCGTTCTCACATCATCATCCGGATACGTTAGGGTGGGAGCAAGTTCATGTTTTGGCAGACAAAGCATTGTATATCTCAAAGGAGTCTGGTCGAAATCAATGGACTGGTTTGTTACAAGCGATTGAACGGCCACCAGCAACTGTTATAAATACTTTTGTGCAGAATATAGATAGCACGATAAACGACGGCTATGTTCGAGTCAGGCGGCAGGTAGTTAAGGAAGCTAATACGAATAATGTGCTTGATTTAACCGAACAGCTACATACAAAAAATAGTAAGTAAATCTCGTTGAGATAAGAAAATCGAAATAAAGTATTAAGCTGATTCAATGACATTCTGGAAAGCTGATTTTTCTAGTTCACGTTTTAACTTGTAAAAAGTAGGTTCGCTAACTCCCAGTATATTTGCTGCACTAGACATACTTGGCATAGAAGAGTTCAATATCACCTGTAAGGAGACGAGCTTTAAGTCGGCGATTCCTCTCGTAAAAATCACGTCGCCTTTAGCGAAAGGTTTGAGAGCTTCTATCAAATGTGGCCAATTTAAAGGGCGTTTAACTGTCCCTTGTGCTCTTACATTATTAAGCTTTTCAATGCGCCTGCGGCTTGTACTAAGCGAAATGCAAAGCCTGGCAGATGCCTTCCTCATATTTTTGTTATTAGCCAGAAAAGCTTGCATGATAAACTCGTCCTCTACCCATGAGCCAAAAGGTGTGTTGAAAAACGTTGAGTCGCTCTGTATCTCGTGCAGTGTTTTTACTAAGCTTGACTGTAATTCTGCCAAGTACTTTGGGTAATCTAAGGCAGTTTGGCCGGGATCCTTAACTCGTATATTTCCTTTTTCAAGGCTAGCAAAAGATTGAGATTGAGGTATCGCTCTTTGTTCGATTTCTATAGGCGTAGGTGCGATATGGTTAATTGTATTTCCTACAATTAGCGAATTTAGTTCTTCTGTACCATTATAAGGCGTGTCTTCAATGTTCATTGATGACCAGTCTATTTGGGTGCCTTCTACTATGAGTGTTGCCTGCATCAAACGGTTTTCAAGTTCCCTGATATTGCCAGGCCACGAATAATGCTGCATTTTCATTAGAGCTTCTTTTGATAACTTTTTCTTTTGCAAAGAAAATTGCTCTGCGAACTTGTTGAGGAAATGATTAGACAATAAATGAATATCTTCGATACGTTCTCTCAGTGGGGGGATATGTAAAGTAAGTACATTTAACCTGTAATACAGGTCTTTTCTAAAGGTGCCTTCTTGTACTTCACGAGCCAAGTCTCTGTTGGTTGCAGCCACAATTTTAAGGTCTACGTTAATGACTTTATTACCACCGACAGGGGTGAAGTGTTTTTCTTGTACAAAGCGGAGTAACTTAGATTGCATTTGGATAGGGAGTTCACCGATTTCATCGAGAACTAAAATCCCACCATCTGCTTCTGAAATTTTGCCAGGAGAAGAATGTTGTGCACCAGTAAATGCACCTTTTACATAACCAAAGAGTTCTGACTCTATGAGTGTTTCTGGTATGGAACCGCAATCGACAATAATGAGAGGCTTTTGATTACGAGGACCTAGTTGGTGTAGCGCATGTAGTAACTTTTCTTTACCAGTGCCGCTTTCACCAGTGATTAGGACAGTCGTATCTGTAACAGCGGCTCTTTGAGTATATTTCATCAGGTCCTGCATGACGGGCGACTGATACACTATACTGCTAACTTGTAACCCTTCTTTTAGTTGAACGAGTTCGCTCTCTAATTGCGCGTTTTTATTGGCAAGTTCTCTGTTTAGCTCCTGCTCAAGCCGACTGCGTCTAAGCGCCTTTCCAATTTGCTTTGTGAGTCCTGATAACAAGGTTTTTGTATCGAATGCCACATCGAAGTTCTTCGAATGCCCAACAATAAAAAAGCAATCGGTTGATTCCTCTGCATCCAAAGGAAGGACCAACAATAAAGAGTCACCCACATTGTGATTGAGAGGTTTGTTTTGAGCTAATACGTCAGATTGAAGCCGTTTAAGCGCTTGTGTTAACTGGTCATCTGGTGATGTGATCGGGCTTACGCGGTCCAGTTCATCAACTAAAAATTGTAGGGGCTGAGTGTCGGTATCGTCGTCAACAAGTAAACCAGCGTAATAGAAATCGAAGGTTTGTGCGAGCCTTTGTATTGAGCTTTTAAGCAGTAGCGAAAAGTCATTTTTGTCAGCAATGATTCCTGAAATATCCCATAATAACAACATGTTACGATAGTCAGTGATAGTGTCAGCAGTGAATATCCCGCCAGAGTATTGAAAGCTTGGTTGGTATAACCTTAGATCTTCATTTTGCCAAACAATAATGGAAGGCGCTTCTTCCTGCTGTGCCACTTTTAGTGCTTGGTCAGCTAAATTGATGACAGAAACAGCTCTGTCATCATCAGAATTATACTGCTCCTCGTGTTTAACTATCGCCGCGCCAATATCAAATGTTAGCTGAATGGCGCCTTCTAAGTAATTTCTACTTTGAAGAGACTGCTGTAACTTCGAAGCGAGTTTAGACACGTTTGTCTGTGCATTAGCGGGGAAGGCGACACCAAACAATGCACCACCAAATCGACCAATAATGTCTTCTTCTCTAGTTATAGCCTCTAGTTGTGCTGCAATATCGAGAATGATCCTGTCGCCATGCTCATGGCCAAACTTCTTATTAATTTTTTGAAAATCAATACAGTGGAGCATGATCAACCCTACAGAGTGCTGTTTGCCTATCATAGCCAGTTTGCTCAGCATGATTTTTCTAGAACACAATTGCGTTAGAGGGTCCGATAATAATGAAAGGTGATTGCTGGCAAGTGTTAATTGTAAGCTTGCTGATAATAAAAGCTGAAGGAGAGTCGATAATTGTGATGAATTGTCTTCAGAACTCCACTCTCTACTATCACCTAACCAAGAAGGAAGTCTATCTCTAAAGCTAATACTCATCCAATACCAGCTGTTCTCTTTGAATGTTTCTATTGGTGCCCGACGAGATTGATTTGATGAGGCAGTCGTTTGATGATGTTCGAACACTTCAATACTTGGGTTGTCATTCAGTTTGATGATGAGGTGAATATTTTCGTGCACCGCGAACTTAATATCGTTAAAGCATGTCGAATGATAGTCTTTTTGTTCAATCAATGTAGATGGATGATCTAGGAAAGAGGAAGGGGTGTAAGCTTCGTTGCCTACGACCATTTTACTCATTGATGGATGAATACGAGAATGATAGACATTAATAACCTCGGCGCCTGAAAATTGCCTTATGGTTTCTATATGTTGTAAGAAGACATCCCTTGTGTTCAATATGCCAGCTCTTATTTTTATTTTATGTTTCATATTCTATGAGTTTATTCAGCATATAAATATGATACTTAGGTTGTAGAGCATTTTTGCTTTTTTGTACACTTTAACTTGATGTGCGTACAATTGGCAGAAGCCGTTGCTTAGAGCAATAGGTTATACCAAATCATCAGACTTAACAGGAAAGTGTAGAGATTATGAACAAACAATTCGGTCTTATATTGCATGTAGTGATTATGAGTACTCTATTCCGGGGCACCGCATATGCTGACGATAAAGTGCAAGATGCTGTGATGGTTTCTGATGCAAGTCAGTATTTATCTCATATTGCGGGAGAAAAGGGGATCGGTCCGAGAGAAGCCGCAACCAAGTCTGAAAAAGAAACCGCTGATTACATCTATCAGACATTGTCTGAGTTTGGCTATGACGCTGAAAGGCAAGTTTTTACACTCAGCTCAAAAAATAAAAACGAACAAAGGACATCTCAGAATATTGTTGCGAGTAAGCCTGGACGTTCGGGTAAGTTTTTAGTATTAGGTGCACACTATGACTCGATTAATGAAAAAGGCGGAAGCTATGGTGCTATTGATAACGGAGCGAGTGTCGCAGTATTGATGACATTGGCTAAGCATTTATCGAAAGCAAAGGCGCTAAATGATGGTGTTGTTTTTGTTGCGTTTGGTGCAGAAGAAATTGGCTTGCAAGGTTCTAAGCATTTTATCAACGCATTACCTTCAGATAAACAGAATGATTACATCGGTATGATCAATATGGATACCATTGTTGGTGGTGATAATCTTTATATTCATAGTGCTCACAATAAGCCGTACAACTGCAGAGGCTTACCTGACAATTATAAGTTTGATACTCGCTTACGAGACCGGTTGTTAATTTTGTCCAAGTCAGTATTGGGGGATGAAGGCTTTGAGCTACATCCTGATTATGCAGAGTATCCGTCTGGTGAAACCGGCGCTTGGTCTGATCATGCTCCTTTTGCTTGTGCAGGTATGCCTATTGCCTATATAGAGGCGACCAACTTTTCTATCGATGGTAAAGATGGCAATGACGGCTACTCTCAGTCAGTTCATCCAGAGCTGTGGGATTGTTTTGATACCGGTAAGGCAACAGCGTGTAACCGTAAAAGTGAAAAACAATGGGGTCAAATATGGCACACCAAGGCCGACAGGCTTGAACTTATGAATGAGTTGTTTCCGTCTCGAATAGAGAGACAAATGCAAAAAAGCCTTCAATTGCTGATGGCCTTTTTAGCAGATTAATTTCACGAGATAAGCGGTATTCCATGTCTTCTGACAGGCGCAAGCTATAACAATGAAAGCTTCACAATGGATACCTACAAAAATCAGTAAAAACTGAAATAGGGCATCTATTTTGGATGCCCATAATTCTTACTCATCGTCCTCAACAAGTGTCATCAGTGAGGTGTTCCCACCTGATGCCGTTGTATCAATACTAATGGTTTTCTCTGTTACCAAACGCTGAATTAACGTGTCATTATATTCGGCGCTGATTACTGGCAATATAGCGCCACTTCGTTCGGCCAGTTGCTGACTGAAGTAACCCATTCTAGCACTATTACTATCAACAACAGTCCCTGCAACATCGTCGTGATGCAGCAATGCATTAAGCTTATCGTGTTTTACTACCTGTAATACACCTCTGGCGACGTCGCAAAGTAGCAGTTTGTCTTTGATAGCTTTAGCTTCTTCAAAGAATCTGTCCGATACAGCGGTGACGACAGTATTGCCGACAGCCAGTGCTGAGACTATTGACATCAACCAGAAGCTAAATTCGGTATCTTGGTCCGCATAACAAACTACGCAACCTCTTGGTTCGAGATACAGTAGATTAGATTCACCTGTAGGGCCTGGTAGTACTTTGGGTTTCTTCAGCTGCTTTTCTATCTGATTTAGCTGGGATCTGGAATCTGATAACGACTTCGCTAGATCATCTGCAAGCTCGTCGACAATATCTACGGTGGCGATTTTTGCCAGTAGTTGGCGCATAGCTGATATGCGATTATTGAGTGGAGCCTTACGCCAAATACGACCAGCTCTTACGGCTAAATCCATGAGGCTTAGTACATGTTCTTCGGCTACGCCGATTTCAACCATGTTGATGTTGGCTTTTGTTTCGTAGTTTGTCTCGTTTTCATCTGGTGTGTGCTTTTCGCGAACCAGTCGAGATAGGTAATTGGGGCCACCTGCTTTGGGACCTGTACCCGATAACCCTCTGCCACCGAACGGTTGCACACCAACAATGGCACCAATCATATTACGATTGACGTAGATATTGCCTGCTCGGACCCTTTGCGCCAGATCTTCCGCGCGAGTTTCTATTCGAGTATGTATGCCCATTGTCAGGCCAAAGCCGGTATTATTGATTTGTTCAATAACATCATCTAGCTCTGATTCTCTAAAACGAATGACATGCACGACAGGGCCAAAGACTTCTTTCTTTAGAACTGACAGGTTATCAATCTGATACAGCCGTGGAGCGAACAGATAATGTCCGTGTTCACCTATATTTGGCAAAGGACATTCAAACAGGAGCTTACCCTCTTCTTTCATGTACTCAACATGAGCGTTTAGGGCGTTTAGGGCTTTAGTATCGATAACGGGGCCAACATCGGTTGATAAAAATTGAGGATCACCGATCGAAAGCTCTTTCATAGCGCCAGTGAGCATAGTGATCACGGTATCCGCGATATCCTCTTGTAAAAACAGCACACGAAGCGCAGAACAGCGTTGTCCGGCACTTTGGAAACCTGACTTAATGACATCATCACACACTTGCTCTGGCAATGCTGTAGAGTCCACAACCATACAGTTTTGACCACCAGTTTCAGCAATCAACGGTACTTGCTGCCCACCACGATCCGCTAGAATCTTGGAGATAAGACTCCCCGTCGCTGTTGAACCTGTGAACATGACTGCCTGAATACGCTCGTCAGTGACAATGTTTTCACCAACTGCTTTGCCTTCAGAGAAAACGAGCTGAACAACGCCGTCTGGCATGCCAACAATCTTCATAAGTTCAACGGCACGTTTGGCTATGAGGCTTGTCTGTTCAGCGGGCTTTGCGACTACTGTGTTACCGGTGACAATCGCAGCTGCTACTTGTCCGAGGAATATAGCTAGCGGGAAGTTCCACGGACTAATGCACAAGACTACGCCGCGAGGCTCCATTCTTTCATCTTCTGCGAGTTCTTCTGCACGTGCAGCATAATAACGACAAAAATCTACTGCTTCACGCACTTCATCGATACTGTCTTGGGTTAGCTTGCCGGCCTCTTTAATACAGATAGCAATGAGTTCATCACGATGCCGTTCTAAGATATCAGCGGTGCGACGTAATATATTTACTCTTTCTTTGATGGTGATAGTTGACCAGTCAGCAAACGCGGTCTCTGCACGTGCCACAATATCTTTCATATCCTCAGTAGAGTGATACTTGAGGCTACCAACTAACTCATCATGATTGGCAGGATTTAGCACCGCAACTAGATCGTCGTTTAATGACGAGGCCTCTTGGATATTATCTGCAACCCAGGCATCTAAGTTTTCTTTTAAAGGAGTCAACTGATTGATGTCTGTTAGGTCCATACCCCTAGAGTTTGGACGCTCTTCACCGTATAAGTTGATTGGCATGGCGATATTGTTATTGCGCTTGTCACGCAAGTCTTGCAGTTTTTCAACGGGATCAGGTAAGAGCTCCTCAACGGGTTTACTATCATCGACAATGGCATTTACAAAAGATGAATTGGCGCCGTTTTCCAATAACCGACGAACTAGGTAAGCCAGCAGATCTTCATGTTGTCCAACGGGGGCATATACTCGGCATTGCACTTCGTCGTTACTTACTACTTGATCATAGAGAGACTCTCCCATGCCATGCAATCGCTGGAACTCATAACCTTGATTGTCACCTTTTGACAGTTCCAGAATGGTCGCTACCGTATAAGCATTGTGGGTGGCAAACTGTGGAAAGATAACATCTCGTGCGGCCATGAGTTTAATAGCACAAGCTTTGTAACATACGTCAGTAGTTGCTTTACGAGTGAAAACAGGAAAATCATCTAAGCCACCTTCCTGTGTGATTTTAATTTCTGAATCCCAATAAGCGCCTTTAACGAGTCGCACCATCATTTTTCGGCCAACACGCCGAGCCAATGCCTCTATCCATTCAATTACATAAATAGCACGTTTTTGATAGGCTTGGATGGCTAAGCCGAAACCTTCCCAATCACCTAATTCAGGATCGGAGAATACTGCTTCAATAATATCCAGTGAGATGTCTAGCCGGTCAGCTTCTTCAGCATCGACCGTAAAGCCTATATCGTAATGCTTCGCAGCGAGCATGAGTGACTTTAGTTTCGGTACAAGTTCGCTGAAAACGCGATCGCTGTGAGTGAACTCGTAACGTGGGTGAATGGCTGATAATTTAACAGAAATGCCAGGGCTTTTAATGGGGCCTTTTCCATTAGCTGCCTTTCCTAAAGCGTGGATGGCATTCATGTAGGCATCGTAATAACGCTGAGCGTCGTGCATCGTCCTTGCACCTTCACCTAACATATCGTAGGAATATACATAGCCTTTGGTTTCGGTCTCTTTAGCTCTTTCAATTGCTTCGTCTATAGTGGTGCCCATAACAAACTGTTTACCCATGATTTTCATGGCTAAATGCACAGATGAACGAATGACGGGTTCGCCTAAACGGCCTATCGTCCTTTTTAAAACGCCGAATTGATCGGATTGGTGTTTATCGGAATAATTAACCAATTTACCCGTAACCAGTAAGCCCCAGCTAGACGCATTGACGAATAAGGAATCGCTATTGCCTAGGTGTTGACTCCATTCGCCTTTGGAAAGTTTGTCGCGAATTAAAGAATCTTGTGTTTTGCGGTCAGGTACTCGCAGCAAAGCTTCCGCTAGACACATCAATACCACACCTTCTTCAGAAGATAGGGAGTATTCATTCAGTAGTGCATCTACACCACCTTTACCTCCCTCCTCTTGACGGATATTGAGTACCATTTGGCGCGCGCGTTCCCAAGCTCTGCTTCTGGCAGTTACACCCACTTCGGCTAGCGGCAATATATGTTCGATAACTTGTTCTTCATCGATGCGGTAAAAATCCCTGATGGTTTGTCGCAATGGACAAGCCACGGTGAGATTACTTTTTAATAACATGGTACCCCCCAAATTCGCATTTGCAGTGATAATGACACGAGAGAAAGGCTCAGCTAATTTCTTCTAGAAACTCTTGAATTGCAGAGCTGGGCGAGCATAGCTGAAAGTGATGGAAACCCAAACATATTTTTACGGCAGATTCGTAAAACAACGTAAATTAATTGCTACGTATTTAAGGTTTGTTGGCTGTTACTAATGCTTATGTATATAAAAAGCGACATTATCTGCCGCTTTCGCATTAAATTAATGAATTACATCCAAGCATCATTACGTCTGCGCTTTTTAGGAAGATAAGCAATGATAATACCTAACACCACACCTACAATAGCTATACCACCGCCACGAATGAACCATTGTTGCTGCTCTGATTTATCTTGAGTTGACAGCCTTTGTTGTAGCCCGTCTTGTTGCGCTTCCAATTGCTCGTTTTGTTGCTTCAATGTCGTATTCTGAGCCTGTAAGTCAATCAACTGACGGTTCAAGTTGTTGAGTGCTTGGTCTTGTTGGTCTAAGTTTTGGTCAGCCGCTGAAAGGTTCTCTTGAAGTTCCGCTAACTGGCTTCTGATACTTTGCGCATCAACCACAAAGTTAGCGTCAACCCAACCTCTTCTGTCTTTGTCGTCAACTATTTCAATATATTGGCTTTCGTTATCAATCTGCAACTGCTTGATGGTTGTTCCTGCTGTGACAGAACCTAAAATTCTAAAATTACGCCCAGGGCCAGCATGCAAAAATGTATAGAGGTCATCTGATATATAGCGTGTTTCTCCCTCTACATTTTGTTGTTCCTCATTACTTCCATTGTCAGTCTGTGCTTGAGCTATCGCGCTCATTATCAATAGAAACAGTGCTATCGAGCGGTAAAACATTCTTGAGTCGTCGCCTTTTGAATTATAATGGTTCGATATTAGGGGCAGTGAATTAGAAAGGCAAGCCGTTAGTGGTGTGTAGTGGCAGTATTGTTCATTACCTGTACATTTTTAGTTCAAGTGGTTCTATCGTTATGTGTCGTATGAAGGACATCAGAAGTTGAAAATATGTTAGTGGTATTCAGTGGGTTACCAGGTGTTGGAAAAACAACCTTGGCCAAAGAGTTAGCGAGTTATTTGAAAGCTGTTTATATTAGGATCGATACCATAGAACAGAGTATGAAAGATGCGAAAATAGCGGTTAACTATGATGAAAGCTATCGAGTTGCCTTTAATATCGCACGAGATAATCTGATGCTCGGGCAGACAGTGGTTGCAGACTCGACTAACCCTGTGTTCGAGAGCCGAGAAGCTTGGTGGCAGGTTGCTGCGGATGTCATTGTTAACTGCATTGATATCGAGGTGATTTGTTCAGATAACATTGAACATCGTCGACGAGTTGAGTCTCGCCAGTCAGATATTCCTAATCTGAAAGTACCAAGTTGGCAGTCAGTAACCCAGAGAGAATACGATAACTGGGAAGCTACGAGACATGATCACCCATTTTTACGTATAGATACTGCTGGTGTGACCAAATGGCAAGCATTTGACACGATGCTGTCGGCACTAAGAAATAGTCATAGTGTGATTTAATTGCACGACCCTAATATTCCGATGTATGGTTAGGTTTTTAGATAATCGAGCCCACTGCTAAAACCTCATGGAAAGTGAAATTGAGCTGAAATTATTAGTGCCAGGATCTGCAGGAAAGTTATTAAATAACTACCTAGAATCGCATTTTTTTCAGCAATATACCGTCGACGAAGCCAAGCTTTATAATCAATATTACGATACGAAAGATAATCAATTAAGAGCATATGATATTGGCTTTAGGGTTCGTGGTAAAAACAATAAATACGAACAAACGATAAAAACGAAAGGACAGGTTGTTGGTGGCTTGCATAGCCGGCCAGAATACAATGTAGAGCTAGACAACGATAAGCCGGATCTGACTTTATTTGATAGAAACCTGTGGCCAGAGCCTATCGATGTTGAGTCATTACAGTCAGCTTTGATACCACTTTTTACGACGCATTTTCACCGAACCAGCTTTCTCTTGAGTTACAACGAAACTAGCCAAATAGAATTAGTTTTTGATCACGGCGCTATTGTGGTTGACGGCGTAGAGGAGATTATTTGCGAAATTGAGCTTGAGCTAAAGCAAGGCGACGTTAGCGATCTTTGTCAGCTAGCCCGTGAAATTGCTGCGATTATACCGATCCGTTTAGGTGCCAAAAGTAAAGCCGCTAGAGGCTATGCTATGGTTGCTAAGGTGGCACAAGAGCCTAATAGTGATTTACAGGTGTTGCCGTTGAATGAATCGGATACCAATGAACAGGCATTTTTTAATGCCTTAACCTTCGGTTTTGATTTCTGGCAACAACATCAAGAAGCTTATTGTGCTCAAAATAAAGTGAGGTATTTAGGGCACATGTATCAAGGTATGCGTTTAACGTTGCAAGCCTTAGTGTTATTCATGCCGAGTATCGATTGTAATGAAGTACTAGCACTGCACCAGAGGCTTTCTGTGCTCGTTTCTGAATGGAGTTGGATTGAGGCATTGTCGCGTATTAAACAGTTTCGATCACGCAAAGGGCTTTACAGAAAGCTTATCGACAAAAGCCCTGCTTTTCTAAGCTATTTACATGGTCGTAGTGAAGGGGTACTGATTCAACACGATCCTCTTAAAGGAGTGACCGAGCCTTTCTATAGCCAACTTTGCTTAGATATTGTTCAAATACTCCATAACAAACCCTGGCGTAAAACGAGCGATACGTGGCAGATGCCGGTCGCAAATTCAGCCAAAAGCCGTTTAACACAAAGTTGGCACAATATCGTCCAAATCATGCCTTATAAGAAGTCAATGACGGCAGAGCAATACATAGTGTGTGAGGTGGTGTTAAGGCAAACACAATACAATGGGTTGTTCTTGGCTGGACTTTATGATTCACCTGAACGAGATAAGTTTCGCCGTTTATGGCTAGACCTGTTAAGTGGTATTAAAGAGTTGAATAGTTTGTCCTTTTTATTAGACGAAGTCGCCGAAGCTTATAAAAGTGAAGATAAAGATCATGCCCACAAAGAGCTGAAGTCATTACAAAGTTGGTGTCAGGATAAAATTGAACATTTGCTTGGCATCATGGAACAATCGCGCAAGCAGGTTGTGAAGATAAAACCTTATTGGTAATCGGCAAAAAGCGATTGGATATATCACTACTCAAAATATTGGTGAATTATGTCTCTCGTAAAGTTCTTGCGCAGGTAATAACCCCGTGGCCTTGTTTGTATTAACTGCCCATCCCGTCCTATAGCGCTTGTGAGTGCTTTGCCATCAGCTGCTTTTGGTCTAAGTTGCATCACTTGTCCAATTTTTGCGGTTATTTCTTCAACTTGTCCAAGGCAAATCATGTCTTGAAGCTCTTGCCAATCTTGCTCAAGCGCATAGTCTTGTTCAGGGGAAGGCTTCCATAATATTGGCATTGCTACTCTGCGCTTTTCAGGTGGAATATCTCTAGCGCCTTCTACCGGTATCCACAAAACGCATGACAGTTTGTTGCGAACGTTACTATTTTTCCAATGAATGCCAGCGATATTCACCAATGGTGCGTAACAGACATAGGTTGTTTCTAGTGGCATACCATAACTATCAATGGGGATGGTTTTGAGCTCAACACCAAGTTCAGGAAAATCTTGTTGAGGTTTGGAGCCTGCGACACCTCCAAGCAAATGTTCAACGATCTGGCCTGTCCATCCCTTGTGATGTTTAAAGGGGTGGGGGAGCTCTACTTGGGCTAGGTCCGCTAATTCTGCAAAGTCATACCCTGCTAATGCCTCAGCTCGTTCAAGTAATTGATTAACGGAAGTGGGGGGAAGAAATGTGCTTTGCATCTAAATTGTTACTGTATATGTCATTTAACTACTTACACGCTTATATAATCGTTAAGCCAGTCAATAACTTAGTTAATTGCTACTGGGGATAGTTTATGGAAGAATGGTTCACTATTAAAGAGTTATGTTGCTAGGGGTCTGAGTGATAGATGCAGACGGATTCCGCGCGAATGTTGGTATTGTTATTTGTAATAAAGCTGGGCAGGTTTTTTGGGCTAGGCGCTATGGCCAACATTCATGGCAGTTTCCACAAGGCGGAATTGATGAAGGTGAAACTGTTGAACAAACAATGTATAGAGAATTACATGAGGAAGTGGGCTTAAAACCAGAACATGTTGAAATAGTAGCAGTAACGAAAAATTGGTTAAGGTATAAGCTTCCTAAACGCTTGATTAGACAAGGTAGCTCTCCTGTTTGTATCGGTCAAAAACAAAAGTGGTTTTTGCTAAGACTCCGATGTCGCGAAGAGGAAGTTAACTTAATGGAGTCGGGACACCCCGAGTTCGATGATTGGCGGTGGGTGAGCTATTGGTATCCGATTCGTAACGTAGTGTCCTTTAAACGAGATGTTTACAGGCGTGTTATGAAAGAGTTTGTGCATGCAGCTATGCCTGGAAATCAAAGGAAACCCGGTCACTCGAGGCGTCGCCGTCGAAACTGAAAAGATTAACTTGACCCGAATTTGGGTTAATACTGAGGCGAGTCATGCTAGCGCACCTTAAAAGAATCGTTCAGGAATTGAATAAAATTCCAACATTGGATGAGTCTACAGCTTGGTTAGCAAAACGCCTTAAAGATGTCATGGCAGTTGATTGCTGCGCTGTTTATCTTGCTGATTACAAAAATCAGCATTTTGCATTAGCTGCGACAGAAGGTTTATCAAAGCAGGCTGTTGGACAGGTCTTCATTGGGTTCAATGAAGGGTTGATTGGTTTAGTTGGACAGCGTGAAGAGCCGATTAATATTGAAGATGCCGCATCTCACCCGCGTTTTAAAGAATATCCTGAAGTCCAAGAAGAAAAATATTATGCATTCCTTGGTGTGCCCATTATCCATCAACGTAAGGTGTTGGGTGTTATTACTGTGCAGCAAGAAGAATTGCGGTGCTTTAGTGAAGACGAAGAAGCCTTCTTAACAACCTTGGCCGCCCAAATGGCGCTTGAGGTTGTGCATACCGAAGCGCGGGGTGGGCTTCATCTCGCAGATGAAAAAAGGCTTAAACAGCATCACCGAACCTTACGCGGTGTTCCTGGTGCTTCAGGGCTTGCTATAGGTGTCGGATATGTGCCTAACGCTCGACCAGATATCACCAATGTTGTCCTAAAACGCAGTAATCAAAAAGCTCAGCAAATCTCTGAATT
>CAZVDU010000039.1:0-27985 GCA_964625615.1 uncultured Pseudoalteromonadaceae bacterium
CCATTTCGTTTTAGTGTTATTTTGTTTCGAGTAACCTCGATAGCCAAATTTGATTCGGAGATGAAAGCAAAGCTAGAAATTTTTCTGAATAAACTTTGCAATGCCAACTTCTCAGCTTTCACTTTGTATTTTTGACTTGAATCTATCGTCAACCCTGCAACCAAAGCAACAAGTGAAAGTGATATAGACATCACAATTAAAAGCTCTATAAGAGAAAAACCTCGAACATTCTTATAGATTGATATCATTAACAGACACCACACTCAACAACATAGTAACAACGACACTACCAACAATTCCCCCCATGACTAATATCAGAAGCGGTTCAAGAACATTAGTTACTTTATTGATCCATTGTTCAAAGTCCTCTTTTGAGCGCTTCGCTATTTCCCCAAAGACATTACTAAGACGTCCACTTTCCTCTCCAACTTCTAACAAAGAAACATAAAACTCTGGATAAATAGGGGTTTCCCCTAAAGAAACAGACACCGCGGCCCCTTTCTTTATCTTATCGTTAGCTATCTTTAAACTTTGACTAATGATTGGATTAGACGTGTTGTCAGCAGCATGATTCACAGCTGTGTCCACTTTTAATCCAGCATCCAACATAAGTGACATGGCAGAGTTAAACCGAATACGCTCTATTTGTTTTATAAGACTTGCACTAACAGGAACAGTGAGAAGCCAAGCCGCCATTTTTGTTTGCCATTGTTCATTTTTGCGATTGCTGTATACAAAGCCACCTAATGAAATTAACCCTAAGAAAAGCCAAAGTTGATACTTTATCATCCAATCACTAGCACCCAACAAAATCGACGTATAAATGGGCAAGTCATCCGCTTCAGAAAATATGCTTCCCATCTGAGGCACAATGTAGTTAAAGACGAATAATATACAGACAATGCACACAAACAGTATGACCGACGGGTAAGATAAAGCTTGGGTAATTTTAGCTTTTAGGTCTTTTCTAAACTTTAAATCTTCAGATAGTCCTAAGAATACTTCCGGCAACTTCCCTGACGCTTCGCCAATCGAAATCAAATTCAGATAAAGAGAATCAAATAGCTTCTCTTTAGTATCGAATGAATCAGCAACGGACTTACCTTTCTTTAAATTAGATTGGATTGACCTTATCAAAGAGCCACTAGGACCACTTTTACTTCCTTTCGCTAAAATCCCTAGCCCTTTATCTATTTTTACACCACTTGACAATAAAATAGATAACTCTGATGTTAAAAACTCAAGATCAGCAAATGATACTTTGGGTGTTCTTATCTTCGCCAGAAGGTTTTCTGAGCTTCTACTTTCCTTAACTTCTGCAACCAGCAATCCTTTGCTTTTTAGCTTTTTTTTAGCTTCTTCTAGATTACCAGCTTCAACTTCCGATTCCAGCTTCACACCTTGTGAGTCAAACGCCTTATATGAAAAACTAGGCACTAGGCACACACCCTAAGCACTTCATCAATAGTCGTAAGCCCTTGGCATGCTTTCAATAGGCCATCTTCAAGTAACGTTCGATTACCGTTAGCTTTGTTTAACCTACGTGCTTCAGGAATAAAATAGTGATCTTTAGATAAAGCTCTTATATCCTCATCACAGCGCAAGTACTCCATTATGGACATCCTACCTCTGTAGCCAGTATGACTACAGTCTTCGCAACCCTTAGCCTGTTTTAAGTCAACTTTATCTATATATTGTTCTAGTGAATATGTCTCTATCAGTCTTTCTATATCTGGGTGCTCAGCACTACAATGAGGGCACACTTTACGCACTAGTCGCTGAGCCATTACAGATACAATAGCGGCATTAAGTAGAAATTCTTCCACCCCTAGATCGACAAGACGTGTATAAGCACTAGGTGCATCATTAGTGTGTACTGTACTAAACACTAAATGTCCTGTCAGGGCCGACTGCATAGCGATACTTGCAGTTTCTTTATCCCGAATTTCACCAACCATAATAATGTCAGGGTCTTGTCGAACAATACTGCGTAATCCAGCAGAAAAATCGAAACCAATATCGCTGTTAATTTGAACTTGATTGACACCATCTAACTGATATTCTACGGGATCTTCAAGGGTAATGATTTTAACTTTCTCAGTATTGAGTTCATTCAAGAAAGTATACAAGCTGGTTGTCTTACCGCTCCCTGTAGGGCCCGTTAACAAGATGACACCCGCTGTGGATTTCAAGTCTTCCAGAATACTGCTTTCGATATCTTGAGACAAACCCAAGGTATCAATATCATACTGCACAGCATCCTTACGCAGAAAACGCATGACGACGCTTTCACCGTCATTCAATGGCAATACTGACACTCGAATATCAAGTTCGACATTCGCTGCTTTAGTTTCTATTTTTCCATCTTGAGGGCGTCGTTTCTCAGCGATGTCCATATTCCCGAGTATCTTAATTCTTGAGATAATTGCTAATTGCAAAGAAACAGGTATCAAGCCTGCTTCTTGAAGAACGCCATCTACTCTATACCTTATCTGGTATTTTTCTTTTACGGGCTCTAAATGTAGATCTGACGCCCCCATTGCTACGCCTTTAGCAATAAGGCTATTGAGCAAATTAACTGTGGGAGCTTCAGATGCTAACTCACGTAAGCGATCTTCTTCAAGAAGTGATAGTGCCCCTGAATCAACCAACGCTTCATCTTCTCCTTGATGAAGCTGAATAAATTGCGTTAGTTCTTCTTTTTCAACAAGGAGCACTTTAAAATCGAGTTGACTTGCTAGTAGGTGCTGATTAACGTCCCAATTCAACGGATCAGAGGTAAAACATTGCAACCCATTGTCATTTTGAATAGCAAACCATCCCTCATCGAGTAAAATTTTCGTATCGATAGATTCTGGTAAATTGCCGGCCGACTCTTTTAATTTTTCGATATGTTCGGAATCAACAATGTCGACATTGAGCAATTGCTGATAAAGCGGGAGTAAATTCTCTTCAGATAAACTCCCCATATTGACAAGGAGTTTCTCAAGCCTTCCTCCGTATTTTTGCTGATAGCTTTTTGCTTTATCAAGATCGACACCTGAAACATTAAACGTTTCAGTGAGCAGTTGGATAATATTCATTGACCAGAGATGAGATCTTCATCCAGCCCTTCACCACCTGGCTGATTGTCCCTGCCTAAGCTTTTCAACGTATAATATTCTCCATTCTCACCAGGCACTTGTAGAACGTAATTGTTGCCCCACGGATCAACAGGAAGATCTTTCTTAAGGTAAGGACCTGCCCATCCTTTTCTTTCACTTTGACGAAGCTCAGACAAATTATTTGGATACTCTCCAACATCAAGATAATAAGTATCTAAAGACGTTTCTAATAACTGCATCTGTGCTTTTGCAGTCCCCTGTTTACTCTTATCCAGATTCTTAAACAGGTCAGGTGCTACAAGAGACCCTAATAACCCAAGGATAACAATAACAATAAGTAACTCTATTAAGGTAAACCCTTTTCTTAAATGGGGGATATTTTGTTTCATTATCAACTCTAAAAATTATTATTTATTAACAGATTCACTCAACTTGTAAGTGTTAAGCACATATTTCAACGTATAGTAGTAAACAAGAAAACCTAAAACATACATTCCAAACATGACACTTTCTGGTATCAAATTTAATTCGGCAAAAACACCAAAGCTTGCTAATACGACAGATAAAAAGATAATAACACACAGCGATTTTGTTGATGAAATACCCATTCGTAAGAAAATATGATGTAAATGTTCTCTATCCGGCATAAATGGGCTACGTCCATGAGATAGCCTGCGCACTGTTATCGCACACATATCCCAGAAGGGAATAGCAATAACCCATAACGCAGTTACCGGTCTAAAAGCAGCTTGTTCTTGTTGTGAGCCAAGAATAAGCAACCAAACAACACTTAGCCCAACAAACATACTACCCGCATCGCCCATGAATATCTTTTTGGCCTGTCCGCCTAGTATCCCAAGGTTGAATGCTAAATAAGGTAGGGTCGCTACTGCCAATATTAATGGTAACTGAGAATAATAAGAGCTACTACTTAACATTAACAAACCAAGACTAACGAATGAAACAAGGCTTAGTGAACCTGCCAACCCATCAATACCATCTGTCATATTAAAGGCATTAATTGCCGCAATTACTGCTAATATCGTCATAGGATAACTAAACCAACCTAAACTAATATCGGTAAAGCCCAAAATATTACCAAAAGACTCAATATGTAAACCTGCACCATAAACCATAATAGATGACACAAGTACTTGTGCAAATAACCGCACAGAAACGGCTAACTCCCGATAATCATCAAGAACACCAACAAAAACTATTAGAGCCGAAGATATGAGATAGAGGTTTAACACAGGGCTTTGAGGGTATAAAACAGTACAGGCAGTTAATACACCAACAAATACAGCAATGCCACCAACAAGAGGGACTTCGCCAATATGGCGTTTCCTATTATTTGGAACATCCACCAAACCTATCTTGAAGGCGATAGGCTTAATCACCTTTATAGCAACAAAACTCGTAGCAAAAGCGACAATAAGAGAAATTAAAGCAATAGTCATTAGTAAAAAAGCAGCCCTAGCATTATAAGCTACCCACAGCGGCTATGGTCACGGCAAACTGATAAAGAACCTGTGACACATTAGTCCAAAGAGTGAGATTATCAACATGTCCTGAGTCGAATGGAACGACAATTGTATCGCCAGGTTGTACACTGAACTTACTTTTCTCGCCACTAAACCAGAATTTCTTGGTCCTGGAAGGGGTAATAACAGAACCGTTGGCGCGAATGATATAGACTTTATCGGTAGCTGCCAAGTCCCTATAGCCACCACTAGACTGAACATATTGCTGAAAACCTATTGCCTCATCAAAAACGTGAGAGGTTGGTTGATATACCTCGCCGATGACGTTAACGGTCCGATTGACTGACGGTATATACAGTCGATCACCATCTTGCAAATTGATATCTAAATTATTGTTACCTTTAATAACTTCATCAACTTGCAAAACTAATCGTCCAACAGCTTTAACTCTTGACAAATCTCTTAGCAAAACACGCGCATCTGCATAGCTAACCAAGCCTGACGCATTTTTCCTTAAACTTTGTGAAGCCACTTCCTTTCTAAGCTCTTCAGCAAGTTTGCGGATATTGTTCTCTTCTTGAATTTTCAATGACTCTCGCGTAAATACTGACGCTGTAGGGTTCGCAAAAGATGTCAATCCGCCGGCACGCTCAATAAGCTCTGATAACGACTCGCCTCTTTCAATAGTATATTCCCCAGGGAAAGTAAACTCACCTTCCAACATGACCTTCAACTCTTCTTGCCAATCTGGAACATTGAAAACATTGATTCTGTCTTTGCTTGTTAAAGTAACAACCTCACTGCCTTGCATGACCTTAGCAGGGCTAAAACTCACATGATTAATCGTCGCTTTACCATCTATACCTAGGACAGTTTGTGTAATTTCAGATTTTGAGCCATATGCAGATTCTGATAATCCACCAGCAGCTTTAATGATATGTTTAACGTTTCCATTAACGGGTAAAGGATATATTCCCGGATACTTAACAGCGCCCGCTACCTCCACTAGCTGCAAAGGTTCTCCCGATCCACTTTGTTCTCTCAACTGTTCCATTAATGGTGACAATAACCTATCCCTAGAAAAATTAGCATTATCTCGATAGCGTATCAGTTGATTCCTTTCAGCTTCAGTTAAGGTAATCAACGCAGTAGACACTAACTCTTGTGACTCTTCCTCAGCAAACAAATCAACTTCCGTCTCTTCTTCTACAACACCAATCCTTTCCCAAAATAACTTTTCATCAATGATATCTTGAAGCTGAGTTTTATCCCGTTTATCTGTCTCTTCGTTCGTCAATGCCAACTCGTCTAAGGTATTACTAACCAGAGACTCAGATTCATTCTTGGAAAAAACAATGACTTTGTCATTTTTCTGCAACGCTAACGGAGGAGTAACTTGTTGATATAACTCATTTAGATCGACTTGATGAACATCGATATCACCAGATAGATTCCTGTTCCGAATCACTAATGCATAATCTAAATCAGCGTCAGGTAATAAGTCTTGAGTTCGATTGCCAAGTAAATCAAGCAATGTCATTTCAGTCTTAATTTGATATTTACCCGGACGACTAACCGCTCCAATTAATGTCACTGAGTCACTTACAAAACCAGATATAGATGGAACAACAATCTCATCACCATTATGAATATTTGACGAAACATCTAAATCTAATGTCAATTGCACTTTGCCAGCTTTGGAGTATCTTGTCACACCAATACCAGCAGAATAGCCATCAGGCAAAACACCACCAGCTAAAGCCATAACCTCATTAAGCTTTGTTTCACTTTTTAATTCATAAATGGCAGGACGGCGGACCTTGCCGGAGATTGAAACACTCTTCTCAATTGCTGGAATAAGAACAACATCCCCAGCTTGCAATATACGGTCTTGAGAATTATCTCCATTAATCATTAAGTCATAGAGATCCAGAGTTGTAATCAGCTTACCCGCACGCTTGAGTTGAATATTGCGTAACGAAGCAATATCACTTAATCCACCGCTAGCAATAATGGCGTGAGTAATGGTTGATAGTGAGCTAATAGTGTAGGCACCAGGCTTAAATGCCTCCCCCAATACAAATATGCGAATTGAGCGCAAAGTACCCATACTAATACTCACTTCAGCGCCAATAATTTGCTGTTTGATACGATCGGCGACCAACGCTTTAACTTCACTAAAGGTTAGGCCATTGACAGTGATAGGACCTAATTCGGGAATAACCACTTTGCCTTCTCGATCGACTAATAGCTCATAACTCACATTCTCTTTACCGTACATCTGCAAAGTGATTGAGTCACCAGGTCCTAAGTAATAGTCAGCCGGAACGGGTGTATCATAAGTCGGTGAAAATGTTGAAGGGGCATTTGCAAAAAGCTCATATCCAAAGGGTTTAAGCTCTTCCTCTTCAACTTTCAGATATTCTGTTACAGGATCTACTGCGATAGGCTGCCCAAACTCATCGAACTCAGTTCCTCTAGGGTATTGTCCACTCTGAAAATCAGGCTGCTGCTCCAAAGGCGCAGAAGAAGACTGGTTACCTAAAAGCTGCGAAATATCAACACCGGCCTGCTTGGCTAGAGCTTGCTGTTGCTCTCGTGTTAAGTTCTTAAACTGGCTAAGCTGTGCTTGAGATAGGTTAGATATATTCTGCGCGTTTACTACGTAGGCTGTAAAAATTGCATATAAGATAACAAAAACACGAAAACCTAATTGCAGCATATTGTAAGAACCTAATCGACACAGCTAAAAAAACAGCACGTATTGTACCGGATATAGCGATAGTCAGCCATCCTAATTTTTATTTGATTCGACATAGTAACTAATGTATCAAACAAACTTCAATAAAACATAACCAATTGAAAAATAAAATAAATAACTAAAACCATAGAGTGAGAGGTACGACAACGCATATGAACCGAAACTTAACACTCAACCCACACGTAACAATGAAGAAGCAAAACGATCGAAACGAGATGTAGTATATTTTTCTCCATGCCTTAAAATAGAGTATACAAAAACGAAATATCAGGCTTTAGTGCCTGCTGTTCGATGACTTGTTTAAGTATATATAAGTCTACCGACACTTATAAAAGATGGCATCCTCAAGAGATCCAACATGATCAAACTCTATTTTTCAACAAAAAACATCCCCTCACTATCAAACCTCACTCTCACTGAAAGGCTAGAGCGTATTCAACAGGCACAAACTAAACTGAGCAAGCCAGAGGTATGGTTTCTTAATTTGCTCAAATTAATTATATTAGTGCCTATATTCATATTTATATTACAAATAAGCGATAATTGGATTGCTATAATATGGGCAGTTATTGTTGCTCTTGCCTATCCAATTTTACTTAGGCCATTCCAATATGGACTATGTGCGAAATATTTAGACTAACGGAGAATTAATTTATGCCCACTATTCTAGTCACAGGAGGCGCTGGATATATAGGCAGCCACACTGTTCTGCAATTATTACAGGCAGGAAACGATGTTGTTATCCTTGATAATTTAAGTAATTCATCAACGGAGTCCATAACTCGAGTAGAAGAGTTAGCCGGTAAAAGGGTCACTTTTATTCAGGGCGACATTAGAGATCATGGCGCATTAAGCAAAGCGTTTAACCAATACGATATTTCTTCTGTTATCCACTTTGCGGGTTTAAAAGCTGTTGGCGAGTCCGTCGAAAAACCTTTGCAGTATTATGAGAACAACGTCTACGGAACGATTACCCTCTGCAAAGCCATGGCTGAGTTTGGCGTAAAGAATATAGTATTCAGTTCATCGGCGACTGTTTATGGTGATCCAATTTCTCTACCATTGAGAGAGGACATGCCGACCGGCCAACCAACCAACCCTTATGGAACGTCAAAGTTGATGGTCGAACATATATTACGCGATTTATTTAATGCCGATAGCGACTGGAATATTGCAATTTTACGTTATTTCAATCCTGTAGGCGCGCATAAATCTGGACGTATAGGTGAAGATCCAAGCGGTATTCCCAATAATCTAATGCCCTTCATTACACAAGTAGCAACCGGCCGTAGAGAAGTATTAGCAGTCTACGGTGATGACTATAACACTCCCGATGGTACCGGCGTTCGCGATTACATTCACGTAGAAGATCTTGCTGATGGGCATTTAAAAGCTCTAAGCAAACTAGAGAAAAAACCAGGATTAGTCACCTACAACTTAGGGACAGGCCAAGGTTACAGCGTCTTAGATATGATAAAGAGTTTTGAACACCAAAGCGGCCAAAGCATTAATTATAAAATTGTGTCCAGACGTGCTGGAGATATAGCCTCATGCTATGCAGACGCAGAACTTGCAGCAAAAGAATTAGGTTGGCGAGCGACCAAAGGCATTGAAGATATGTGTGCTGACTCATGGCATTGGCAATCTAGCAACCCGAACGGGTACACTGAAGAGTGAAACTAGCCTGTAAGATTCAATACCCCACATAGAAAACACCACCTAAACTGGGTGGTGTGTTTTACTTTTCGAGTATGATACGAATTCTCAATAAAGAGATAGATCACTCTAAATCTTCTAAATACTCGTCAAACTCTTCATCAAGCTCAAAATCTTCTTCTGGTGTTTCAACATTACCGTCCTTGACTCTAAATTCCAGATCTTGGAAATAAATCTCCCTAACCAAAGCATAAGGATCTAAAGAGTTATTGAGTAATTGCTCCTGATCAATTAAACCAGCTCTCGCTTCTAAAGCTTTTATACCAACTCGAATAACAGACACATAGATATTGAGATCAGCTAATGGGAAATACAAACTATCAAGAGTATCGCCTGCAAGACTCCTGAACTCTGTCGGACCAAGGCCTGGGAACATCAAATAAGGACCTGTAGGAATGCCCCAAACACCAAAAGTCTCACTCAGCTCTTCTTCATGCTTTGCCCAACCTATACGATTAGCTACGTCAATAGTACCTAGCAATCCAATCGTCGAATTAACCACAAAGCGTCCAAGGCTAATCAAAGATCCCTTGGGTTTACCCTGCAATAAATTACTCACGACACTAGCGGGTTCTTCAAGGTTCTCCGCAGCATTTAAAAGGCCTTTACGTATGGGAGTAGGCGTGTACTTGGTGTAGGTTACCGAAGCAGGTCTAAGCAAGTACTTATCCAGGTAATCCCAATTTAATGTCCAAAACACTCTGTTCACAGGCTCAAACGGATCACCGTTAGGTTGATTTGTCTCCTGTTCGACTTGTTCATCCACCTTATTAGACGCACAACCTCCTAGTATGAGTAACGTAAGCAACAATAAGGTACTAGCTTTTTTCACAATAACTCCTGATCGATAAGAATAGTTTTAGATATTTGACGCCCCGTTACTACATCTGCTACTACCTCTCCTTGCATCTCTCCAAATGAGGTAGCAACGTTTTCATCCAATGATATTCTAGCAATTAACTTAACTTGTTTTAGTTGATTCAAGTTATAGTTAGGGAGCATCGCGTTAGTTTCGGAGAGTTCAACATTTAGTGGGAATTTAGTCAGTGGCAATTTCACCACCGCAGCCGGCATTTTAACATCACTTTGGTTATCTTGCGCAAATACAAATAAGAAGGCTTCCTTAGGCAACTTTTCAATTAACTCTTCCGATAGCTCAACGTTAACTAAAAAACTTGTCTTAGAACGCTCACTTTCAGTATCAACTTTATTCAACTGCTGTTGAACAAGCACATAAGCAGGATCGTCAGGTTCAATAATAGTAGCCAGCATTTGCCAGCAACGCTGTGCCAATTCTACATCACCGAGAGATGTTGCGGTAACAGCTAATAATCCCCAAGCTTGCTGATCTTTAGGTTTACGCTCAATAACCCTCGTCAGCCAACCTTTTGCTTCAATTAAATTAAACTCATCACCTAACGTTATCAGCACTTGGCTGTATGTCATCATTGCGTCGATGTCGTTTTGATTAATAGTCAAAGATTTCTCTAATGCTTCACCAGCCAAGTCAGGTCGCTGCAGCGCCATGAAAACCCGACCCAACATATGCCAACGACGGTCATCTTCAGGGCTGTCAATCAAAGTAGTTCTGAGTACTAATGCAACATCTCTTAACTCAGAAACTCCGATCGAATCAGCTGAAGTGTTACCCAAAGTTTGTTTAAGGTCTTCGGCATTGGCGACTGTCTCTTGCCAATCACTTATTTTAGGTAATTGACTAACGCGCCAGTATACAGCGCCGCTGACCAACACACTCACTGTCAAGCCAATGCTGACAATCCATTTAGCGGGTTGTTTTTCTGCTGTTTCTTTTGGCTTTTGTGCTTCGGTAACTAACGCTACTTTCAGTTCTTCTTCGGCAAGCAATAGCGAATCGTCAGACAATAGCCCCTGCTTAGTCTCTTCTTCTAGTTCTACAAGGCGTTGCTTGGTCAATGCTACATTGAGTTCTTGAGATGAAGTCTGTTTTAATTTCCCCGCATTTTTTTCTCTCAAAATGGGTAAGAATGCAAATAAACCAGCTGCTAAAAACATTAAAATAGCAGGTATTACAAAAGACATTATCATTTATCGTTTAACCACTCATCAGCTTTTCTAAGTTGATCATCATCGAAGTCAACTTGCTTTTTCTTACCCTGCAAAAACATAAATATTGCACCCGAAACAATAAATATCGCAGGTAACAACCAGAGCCATAATGTCACTGGCGTCAATGGCGGCTTATAATGCACGAAATCACCATAACGTAACTTCATATAATCAATAACCTCTTGTTTACTTTGCCCATCTTGGACCAGTTCATAAATCTTCAAGGTCATATCTTTTGCTACAACAGCATTTGAGTCTGCTACATTCTGGTTTTGGCATTTGGGGCAACGCAACTCATTGCCTAGCTCGATAAATAGCGCTCTCTTAGCTTCATCATCAAAAGCAAAGTTTTCTTCAATGCCATAAGCTACCGACATAAAGACAAAGCAAAGCATACTTGTCAGGAGAGTTTGAATAGTCCGATAAGGCATCGCTACTCCGCTTCCAGCTGATTGTACAAAGGTGCAAATTTACTTTGCCACACGCGTTGATTCAAATCACCAATATGATGTAAGCGAACATGGCCTTCTTTATCGATCAAGAAAGTTTCTGGTGCACCCGTTACTCCCAAGTCAAAGGAGTACTCTCTATTTTCATCTAGCATATTGAATTTATAAGGATTACCTAATCGACCAAGCATAGTGGTTATTTCTTCTCGTATGACATCAAGTGGCTTAGCACCAAAAGCAGGATCTGTATCCAACTCATGATACAAACCTATGACGCCAACACCCTGCTCACGCAGCTTAGTTAAGAACGGCAACTCAACAGCACAAGTTTGACACCAGGTTCCCCATACATTAATGAGATTAACCTCTCCTTTTAAAGTTTCTGGGGTGTAGCGTATCGACTCACTCATGACATCGACAAGATTAAAATCAGGTAGCGGCTTATCTATTAAGCTAGAACGTCTTTCAGCCGGATTTGAAAAAAGACCTAGCAATAAGAATATTGTCGCCAATAAAAAAACACCTAAAGGTAGCGCGAAAACAACAACTTTCTTCATTAGGTGGCCCCTATTGTGTGGCCGCGAGTCAGCTCAGAAGCTACTTTGTGCTCTTTCGCTATCCGATACCTTTTATCAGCAATTGACAATACACCACCCAGTGCCATAAGAAAGGCCCCTGCCCATATCCATCTCACAAAAGGTTTAACATAAAGCCTTAATGCCCAATCGCCATTAGAAAACTGTTCACCTATAGCAACATATAGGTCTCGAGTTACGCCTGGATCGATAGCAGCCTCAGTCATAACAGTCCTTTGAACTGGGTAAAAGCGCTTTTCAGCCGTTAAACTCACCTCTAATTTATCATCTTGATAAATATTTAATCGTCCTAAGCTAGCACTGTAGTTTGGACCATTAGCAGACGTCACTCCTAAGAATTCAAACTCATAACCCGATAACGTTGCTCTTTCTCCAGCTGCCATTCTTACATCTTTTTGTTCACTAAAATTCGAGGTCAATGTGATACCCATTAAAGCTATAGCAAACCCTAAATGTCCTAGTACCATTCCCCAATGACTTCTCGTTAAATCAGCTAATTTAACAACAGAAAGTGTATTGCCGAGGCGTTGTCTTATCTCCTGAACTGTACTTACCAATATCCAAAGACTTAAAAAGGCACCAAGTATCGCAAGATAAATTAACCTGTCGAAACTAAAATTGATTAATAATGCGCATGCTAAAGCTATAGAAAATGCTGCTACCAACTGCTTTTTTAGCGCGCTGGGAGCTTGTTTTTTCCATCGAGATAAAGGGCCAATGCCCATTAAGAAAACAAAGGGAACAATAAGAAAAGTAAACATTTGATTGAAGAAAGGTTGGCCTATGGATATTGATCCTAAACCCAACTCTTTATGCACTAGAGGCAACAACGTTCCTAATAGAACAACCAGAGTAGCTGCACTTAACAAGATATTGTTGCCCACCAACATAATCTCCCGAGAGACTAGCTCATAACGCCCTACACTTCTAAGTTGAGGTGCTCGCAATGCAAAGAGCAACAAGGAACCGCCAACAACTAATACCAAAAGCCCTAGAATAAAAAGCCCTCGTTGAGGATCACTTGCAAAAGAATGGACAGACACAATCACACCTGATCTCACTAAAAACGTTCCAAGTAAACTCAATGAGAAAGCCGTAATAGCAAGTAATACTGTCCATGCTTTAAACAACTTTCGTTTCTCGGTTACTGCTAATGAGTGCATTAGAGCAGTGCCAGCTAACCAAGGCATGAAGGACGCGTTTTCAACGGGATCCCAGAACCACCATCCGCCCCAGCCAAGTTCGTTGTAAGCCCACCAACTCCCTAATGCAATACCTACCGTCAAGAAAGACCAAGCAGCTATTGTCCATGGACGAGACCAACGCGCCCAAGTTGAATCTAATTGACCTGAAATAAGAGCAGCCACAGCAAAAGCAAAAGCTACGGAAAATCCGACATATCCCATGTACAAAAGAGGAGGGTGAATAATCATTCCAAAATCTTGCAACAGAGGATTCAGATCCCTTCCATCCACAGGGTAAAACGGTAATAACCGCTCAAACGGGTTTGACGCAATCAGAACATAAAGATAAAAACCTATGGCTATCATCCCTAAAACAGATAACACACGCGAAACCATAGGTGTTGGTATGCCACGACTAAAAATCGCAACCGCCACAGTCCAAATAGAAGACATCAACAACCACAAGAGAAACGATCCTTCATGTCCCCCCCAAACAGCTGTAACACGGTAGTAAACAGGCAATTGACTGTTAGAATTACTCGCAACATAAATAAGGCTAAAATCATTATTTACGAAAGCATAAGTCAGGCAACCATAAGAAATAGCCGTAAATAAGAACAAACCAAAAGCTAAAGGTTTGGCTGTCGCCATAAGCGCTGTATTATTCGTCTGAGCTCCCCATATAGGGTATACAGCTAGCAGTATAGATAGCGCTAAAGCCAATAACAGACTAAAGTGTCCGAGTTCAACAATCATAGCTAATAGCCTGTACTATCGGGTTTAACATGCTTGATACCCTTCAGCTTCTCTGCCATTTCGGGTGGCATGTATTCTTCATCGTGCTTTGCTAAAACTTCTTCAGCGCGAACTTTATTGGCGCCTTCTAAAACACCCGTAATAATAATACCTTGTCCTTCTCTAAATAAGTCCGGCAAAATACCTTGGTAGCTTACCGACACAATAGGACCTGTGTCAGTTAAATCAAAACTCACATCAAGCGAATCTTCATGCCTTTTAACGCTGCCCGGCACAACCATACCACCAACTCTCAATCGTTGGCCTGTTTGCGGTACAGTTCCATCTTTTCCATTAATGACCTCAGAGGGCGATAAAAACAGGTCAATATTTTGGTTTAACGCATAAAGCATCAAACCAATAGCACCGCCCACTAGCAATATTATCGAACTCACTATGGTTAAACGTTGCTTACGTCTCGGATTCATGCGTATTTTTACCTTTTAATTCATTATCAAGCTTTCGCTTCTCTTCAATACGTTTTTTACGGGCAGATTCATTTAGTATGAACTTTAATAAAGCTCGATTTTCTTTTCGTGAGTGCATTACCAACACAACAAAACATAACCAGGTAATCAAAAATGAGGGCCAAACGTATTTTGCATACCCGCCCATCTCTATAAATGCAGAAAAGCTCTCAAAGTGCATGACCTTTCCTTTCTACTAAATCTTTCGCCAGGTTAACTACCCAAGAGCGTTTAAACTCCCTGCGCAGAATTTCATTTTGTAAACGCCTTAAAACGACATAACCGCATAGAGCCGCCATACCCAAAATACTAATCAGCAGCGGCCATAGCATTTCAGGAGCAATTGACGGCTTATCGAACTTAGTGATAGTGGCTCCCTGATGCAATGTGTTCCACCACTCCACCGAGTAATGAATGATAGGTAAATTGACAACACCAACAACCGCTATTATGCCTGCAGCTTTACTACCTTGTTCTTTATCTTCAAAACTTGTATACAGTGCTATTACCCCAAGATAAAGAAACAACAAAATCAGCTCAGACGTTAGCCGTGCATCCCAAACCCACCATGTACCCCACATTGGCTTTCCCCAAACCGCACCAGTGACCAAGGCAATAAATGTCATCACAGCACCAACCGGGGCCATCGTAGCAACAGCCATATGTGCCGTTTTAATCTGCCACACTAAACCAACAAATGCCGCGATAGCCATTCCACTATAAACACCCATGGACAGCATGGCGCTAGGCACATGGATATAAATTATTCGAAACGAATCTCCCTGTTGATAATCAGAAGGCGCAAACGCCAATCCCCAAACTGCTCCAAAGCTCAAACCCAACAGCGCAAACCAACCAAACCAAGGCGCTAGTCGTTCGCATAGCTTATAAGCGACTTCTGTTTTTGCGTATGGGTGCAACCATTTCCACATATCACGTCATTCCATCAAGATTGGCTAATTCTAAGTGCGAAGGCCGTGGCAAATGGGCTAAAAGCCAATGCCAACAGTGTCATGGCGCCTATGATAGCAAGCTGTCCAACATAGGGTAAGTTCAATGAAGCGGCTTCCACAGCAGATGTGGCAAAAATTAATAACGGTGTAAATATTGGTAGCAGCAAAAGAGCCAGCAATACGCCACCTTTATTTAACCTAACTGTCAGTGCTACTGCGATAGAACCGACCAAACTAATTAAAGGAGTTCCAAACAATAAAGTAAGTATTAATGCCAAATACATTGAGTATGTCATATTCAAAAATAAGGCTAACAATGGCGATATGATAAGTAATGGTAAAAAGCTCGTTCCCCAATGCACAGTCACTTTTATTAAAGCAGCAAGGCTTTGCGAACAACCACTTAAACTCATCTGCTCCAACCACCCATCACGAAAATCATCTCTAAATAAGCGTTCTAAACCCAAAAGTGATGACAATATTGCTGTAACCCAGATGATTCCTCCTGCAATCTTTTGCAGTATCACTGGTCCAGGCCCTACACCTAATGGAAATAAACTGACGACCAACACACAAAAAAATAGCGGTTGTAACAACTCTGATCGCTGTCGGTAAGCGAGCGAAAGATCTCGTTTTGCAACACTAATTAGTGGACTCATCATAATTGATACGTCAAAACCATTCGGTGGATCAACGAGCCTAAATCAGGTGTTTGATGAGATGTCATGACGACACTTCCGCCGTTATCAACAAAGCTGTCTATTTTATCATTTAACAACGCTATACCTGTGACATCCAATGCTGCATAAGGTTCATCCAGTACCCAAAGCTTTGCCTTTTTAATCCAAAGCCTAGTTAAAGCAACACGTCGTTGCTGGCCTTCCGATAAATGACCAACAGGTAAATCTTCCAACCCTGTCAACCCAAGCTCATTTAAAACATCATAGGCCGAATTCAATGCGACTTGGTTCAAAAAAGCCCAATAATTCACATTCTCTTCCGCGCTGAGTTGTTTGTTTAAGCCAGTCTTATGCCCAACATAAATCATATTCTGACAAAAGCTGAGACGTTGCTCTTCTATCGGTTTTCCTTGCCACTCAATATGGCCATCAGTAGGATCAGATAACCCAGCAAGGATTCGAAGTAAGCTTGTTTTTCCAGCACCATTAGCGCCTTCAATATACCAGCACTGTCCTGACTCTACTTTTATTTGTAAGTCGTCGAAAAGTAACCTGTCACGCTTAACACAACTTAAATCTCGCCCCACTAACAAAGAAAAAGCACCTCAAAACACGTTAAAATTTATCAAATTATATCATGCAGTGTTAACCTACCCTACTGATATCAACGAATAATATGCTGAATTAACACCGAGATCTTATGTCTGAGCTAATTGCACCACAACAGCAGCTCGCTGCAGCGATAAGCCAGCTATTTCAAGGCTCATCCAACAACCAACTGACAGCAGAAGCTGTTAATATTGTTGTGCGTAGACTAACAGGAAATCAGTTCGTTATCGCAAATGGAAGTAGAGAAATAGTGCTACCCAGGCGCCAACTTGCTGGGGACTTAAACACTGGGCAAAACTATCAAGCAGTACTAACCCAAAGCACCAATAATCAAACAAATGAGAGTAACACACTCACAGCTTCTTCTCCTGCGTTACGTTTTTTCACTCGTTCTAACTTAAGCCTGGATATTCCACTAAACAATGTTCAGGGACAATCGTTAATTAGCAATTTACCGGCAACCACACAACGACAAATAGCTAATACGGCACAGATCCTTACAGCCAGAATTTTACAGGTTACACCGAGTTTGCTCACTATCGGGTTAGATAATACTGGCAGAATCACGAACACCTTAGCTGTTAATCAACTAACACTGGCCATCCCTACAGCTGACGCAAGCCAAAACTTAGTGCCAAACCAAACAGTCCAACTACGACTAACAACAGAAAATAATAACCTAAATGTTACTATTGGTGACTCTCGTCAAGTTTTTCAACGCTCTCCTCTAGGGATACAGAACCCCAATCAAACACTGAGAAGTGCAGACACTCCAACACCTTCAACGACATTAATTAGCCAATTCTTAGCAAAGCCTATCAATACTAATTTGCAAGGGATAGTGCCAGCCCTTAGAGTTGCAATTAATGAATCACAAGCAAGCGAAAATAGATCATCGAATACCAATATTACACCACAGGCAAGTCGCTCTGCTGACACTAGCCAACCCTCAAACACTCAACTATCGTTTGTTACTAATGGCTTATCAATAAAAGTCGAAACCGACGTTGAACAAGCAACATTTAATAGAGTTACGCCTCAACAATCTAGGCAACTGAATGCTTTATCTATTCGTGCCACAGGCGCTAACCCGTCAGACAATCAAGCTAAAGTGCAAGAGCAAAATACAAACGCACATGGAATACAACAATCTATCATCCAAGAAACCACGAAAAAAGTGCCTCCGACTGATGAAACACCCAGTGAATTATTTCTAAGACAAGTAATTTCTTCAGGAAGTCGACAAAATACTCTCAATCAGGTTCAATCATTAATTCGGCAGACAAGACCTTTAACGGATTCCCCTTCATCGATACTAAGACGAATCGAAACAGCACTATCAGATTCAGAGGTGTCTCAAAGTTCAGAAACAGAAAAGCTTACGAGTAACATCAAGAGGCAGTTAAGACAATCTTTACCTGGCGGTGGCATAGAAGATAGCAATATTATTAGACAACTTCTATCTGCAGCTCCAGCGACTACTTCTCAGGCAATTACCACTTTCTCCCAAACTAATAATACCCTAATCAGTGGCCTAGTTGGCTTACTACAAATAACGCTTGCGTCTCGATTAAGCCAATCCAATGCCAAGGCCTTCGAACGTATTACACAAGTATTGTCCTCTCAACTTTCACCAGGATTAACTTCAAGAAATGCAAGGCCACAAATTACTAGAAACCTAAGTGACATTGTGCAACTGGATCAAAAACACCTTTTACTCCGTGAACTCGGCAAGTTCTTTGCTGGGCACCAGAACTACAAATTATCAAGTATTGAACAACAATTAAATTCCCAAGATGGTTTTTATTATGTTTTACCGAGCGCCTTCGGTGAACAAAGGACAGACATTGAATTATTGATAAAGCGACAACAAGAGCAAGAAAAAACAGAGAAAAATGAAGGATTCAATAGTAGAGCTTGGAAGGTAAGTATGAAATTAGATATTGGTGAAAAAGGGCAGTTACTCGCTAAGGCGACGTTAAAAGAAAAAGAGGTCGAGCTCGATTTTTACGTATCGAATCCATCATTGAAATCACTCGTTTTTGACTTCATTCCTCACTTGAAGACTCGTCTCGACACACTAGGCGTTCATATGTCGAAACATCATTGCCAGCTAGGCAAGATCCCCGACAGTTTGCAGCGAAGGCCATACCACATATTGGAGACAAGAGCATGAGCCAATATAAAAGCAATGATAAACCTAAAGCCGCCGTAGGCCTTAAATATGATAAAGATCAGCCTAACAATGGGACACCAAACGTTGTAGCAAAAGGGTTTGGCGACTTGGCTGAGGAAATCATCGATCTAGCAAAGAAAAATGGTGTGCTTGTTCACGAAGATGAAGCCCTAGTAGAGACTTTAGCTAGGCTAGACGTTGGCCAGGATATTCCGCAAGAGCTTTACTATGTTATTGCTGAACTCATCGCTTTTTCTTATGTGCTTCAAGGGAAGTTCCCAGACAACTGGAAGAATATTCACAATAAAGTAGACGACTTAATATAACTTTCTATTTTCAAACCTCAGCAAGTGCTGAGGTTATTTTTTATGTAAATCGAAGAGCAGCTGAGCTTCTGCTCTTGGCAAATCACACTCTTGCATCAACTCTTCGATTGTCACACCTTGTGCGACCAATTGCGCTGCGCGATTGTAAACTTTATTCGCCGGGTCTTGTTGTTCGAGCTCAAGGATTTTCATATCAATACGATCGACCGATGCAGATATTTCTTTGACTTTCTCACCTAAACCAATTGCGCCAGTCCTAACCTCATAATTTGCTTCATCATTATCATTAGTTTGTTGTTCTACATCTGCCAATCTCTTGGTCAGCTCAATGCTCCTTTGATGATTTTCATCAAGCTGACGCTTTACCCAAAATATGACAACAACTAACGCTGACAATACGAGTATAGAAACAATAACTGAGACGAGCGAAAAAGAAAACGTCATATCCATTTGACTGACTCATCACATTCCAGAGATTTCTTCCCACTCTTCATCACTGAGCAACTTATTCAAGTCAACTAAGATCAACAATTGCCCTTCCCTATTACTGACACCCTGAATAAATTTAGCGCTTTCTTCTGTACCGACATTAGGTGCACTATCGATTTCAGACGTTTTGAGATAGACCACTTCTGCAACGCTGTCGACCAAAATACCAACGACTTGTTCATCAGATTCAATAATAACGATACGTGTATTATCTGTAATATCAGTAGGGGGTAGCCCAAAACGCGCACGTGTATCAATAACAGTTACAACATTACCACGTAGATTGATAATACCTAACACGTAATCTGGTGCCCCTGGTACTGGAGCAATTTCGGTATAACGTAACACTTCTTGCACTTGCATCACGTTTATACCATAGGTTTCTTCACCAAGTCGGTACGTCACCCATTGCAACACTTCATCACTGTTATCAGCTACGGTGTTATTTGTATTTCTATCGTCACTCATTAGACCCGCTCCGTTGCAAGCTGTTACTATTCATCATTACTACCAAGGCCTTGATTAAGCATGAAAATCAACTGCTTTACATTAACCAAAGCACACATTTTCTCTTTTACCATGCCAGCAAGCCATGGTCTCTTATTGTCGTTACTTCGCCACTTAACATCATCAGGATCTAAGTTCACCGTATTGACAAGTGACTCACAAGCCAGTCCCCAAGCACTATCGTCTAACATGATAAGATATTTGTAATTGATTGACTCAGCCAATTTCTCGTCATATTTATCGGGCATTACCCAGCGCGCTGTATCAACAACATTCAACTTTTCTTCCCGGTGTATCATGACACCATTAAACCAAATCGGTTTACCAAACAGTGGAGATACTTTCTCTATCTTGTGTATACCACCAAGCTCCGTTAACGGCACTGCTAGCGTTAAACCCGCCACTGAAAAATATAGTGCCTGAAATGATGCAGTCTGGATATGTGAATCATCTCCAACAACAGGCGGAACAACACTATCTTCAGTATTGACCTTAGTTTCCGGTACTGCAACCTCTTCTATACTCTCTTTAGTATTAGTTTCTTCAATCGCTGGCGCATCAGGCTGTACTTTATCTAATAACCTCGCAACAGTCTGCTGCTGAACACTGTCTACAGGTTTCTCCGTCAACAAAGTCGATAAATATTCTTCCATGACATCTTCATTAGAAAAACCATGACTCGCCATTCTTAACTATCTACCTTACATAATCTCGTTAATAACTTATTGTATGCATAAACACCTCGGCACTTCGGGCTATAATTCGGCGCGGGTGTTTGAGCTTGACTAGCATCTCTAAATTTTGTATCTACAGGTATCACACCCGCCCAAACGGCATCACCATAGGTCGCAATAAGATCTTTGTAAGCATCTAATGCCGCATTAGTCCGCTTATCATACATTGTTGGCACTATCATGTAGTCAAATTTTCTTTGCTGCGATTTTTCCATAATTTGCAACGTATGTACCATACGCTCTAACCCTTTTAATGCCAAAAACTCAGTTTGAACTGGCACTAAGACCTTACTACTCGCAGCAACTGCATTAACCATCAGAACACCCAAAACAGGAGGGCAATCAATTAAAGCATACCCAAATTCATCATCAACCAACTGCAAGGCTTTCTTAAGAATCAACCCCATACCGTCTTGTGAGCCCAACGATCGATCTAGCGTAGATAAAGCCATAGTTGCAGGCAATATAAACAATGAGTCAAGTTTAGTAGGACATAAACAATCCAATACCTTATCCTTGGTTAACTCTTTACCTGCCATAAACACGTCATAAACGCCAGCTGGAAGCTCTTCGGAATCAATACCAAAGTAATAACTTAACGATGCTTGTGGATCCGTATCGACCAGAATAACCTTTTCTTTACGTAACGCTAACAAGGCACCTAAAGTCACTGTCGTTGTTGTCTTTCCAACACCACCTTTTTGATTGGCAACACTCCAGACAACCATATTAAGATTCTACAACACTAAGGTAGCCGTTCATTATCACACCTACTACCTCATTTCCACGATGATGTTCTCCGCAATATCATCTAAAGCATAGTTCGCAGAAGTAATATTTGCCTTAGTAACGGCTTGAGGCATGCCATATACTACAGAACTTTGTTCATCCTGCGCCCATATAGTAGCCCCTTTTCGATGCATCTTTTTACATCCTTCTCGACCATCAGCACCCATACCCGTTAGAATAAGCGCTAATGCGTCGCCTTGATAGGTATCAGCAACGCTATCAAAAGTGAGATCAACACTAGGTTTATAAGTCACTTTTGATGCCGCCGGTGCATCAGTAATCACAATTCGCGATGTGCTATTTGATCGCCTTATGAGCATCTGCCTACCTCCCGGCGCTAAGAGAGCTTTACCAGGCATTAAAACATCACCATCCTCTGCCTCTTTAACTGATATCTCGCACAAATTGTTCAATCTTTCAGCAAAAGCCGTGGTAAAGCTCCCAGGCATATGCTGAACAACAATAATAGGGCAGGGAAAATTTTTAGGCAAAGATCCTAGAATTTTCTGCAAAGCAATAGGTCCACCTGTGGACGAACCAACAGCAAGGATCTTGTAATTTTTACCTGAAGAGCTTCTTAATCGTCCTGACGCAATATCTTGTTTCGAAGATTCAGATTTCCGTATTTCACTCATAAAAGAATTTTTAGCTAACAACGGCGGTTTTGACGGTTGTATCCCGTTCGATGCTGAGCGAGCTATACTGCCTTTTCTGCGAGCAATAGATTTAACCCGCTGCTGCAACAACTCAGCTGCTTCTTTACGGTGGCTAACAATATCTTCAAAATTTTTAGGTAGAAAATCTAATGCACCTGCCTCCATAGCATCGAAGGTTGATTTTGCACCATCTGTTGTTAATGACGAAAACATGAGGATCGGTAAAGGATTCGACCGCATAATCTGTCGTACTGAAGAAATGCCATCCATAACAGGCATTTCTACATCCATAGTTACCACATCAGGCCTCAGTGCTTTTACTTTCTCAATAGCATCGCGTCCATCTCGTGCTTCCCCAATCACTTCTAACAAAGGGTCCTGATTAAGGATTTCTGATACCCGTCGACGAAAAAAAGTCGAGTCATCAACGACTAACACCTTGAACGACATGAATTAACCCGTTAATTTATTTTTTATTTCTGTAATGCTTTTTTAGCGTACCGTTTCAATAAGCTCGGTATATCTATAATCAAGGCAATCCCACCATCACTAGTAATAGTAGCACCAGCCATTCCCGGTGTTCCTTGCAATAACGCGTCTAGAGGTTTAATAACCACCTCTTCTTGACCAATTAACGAATCAACCACAAAGCCAACTTGTTGTGTTCCGATTTGAACAACAACTACATGCCCTGCACCACGCTCTGTCTCATTGCGTGTCAACCATTCGCCTAAATAGAACAGCGGGATTGCTTTCGAACGCACAATCATAGTCAGCTGATTATCAACGGTATTCGTTTTGGAAATATCCATGTTAATGATTTCGTTCACTGCACCTAATGGCAGAGCGAAGGTTTGCTCACCAACAACAATCATCAATGTCGGTAATATAGCCAGTGTTAAAGGTACTTTAATATCTAAACGCGTTCCCTTACCAAGTTCAGAATCAATGTTTACGGTACCATTGAGTTGATTAATCTTAGTTTTAACTACATCCATACCAACACCTCTACCCGAGATATCTGATATTTCAGTTTTAGTCGAGAAGCCAGGTGCAAAAATTAGATTAAACGCTTCAACATCAGACATCCGTGCCGCCGCATCAGCATCAAGTACACCTCGACTGATCGCAATATCTTTTAACTTGTCGGGGTCCATACCCTTACCGTCATCTTCGATAGTAAGTAGTATGTGATCACCTTGTTGAGAAGCTGCTAGTCGAACCGTGCCCATCCTCGGCTTACCGGTGTCGGCACGATCATCTGGCATTTCAATACCATGATCCACTGAGTTCCGAACCAAATGCACGAGCGGATCAGCTAAAGCCTCAACTAAATTTTTATCTAAGTCAGTTTCTTCACCTTCTAACTCAAGGGTGATTTCTTTTTTCAGGCTCCGCGCTAAATCTCGAACAACCCTAGGAAAACGGCCGAAGACCTTTTTAATCGGTTGCATACGCGTTTTCATTACCGCGCCTTGCAAATCTCCGGTCACGACATCTAAATTAGCAATAGCTTTGGACATATTCTCATCATTAAGATTAATGCCTAGGCTTAATAATCGATTTCTAACCAGCACTAACTCACCAACCATATTCATGATCTGATCGAGGCGTTTAGTGTCTACTCTAACCGTTGTTTCTGCTGGAGGCGGCGCTGCGGTAGGTTTCTTATCATCCTTCTTAGCAGGTGCTTTGGCAGCCGCTGGCGCTTTCTTTGCAGGCTCTTTAGCTTTTACTTCAGGCTTAGGCTTAACGACCGGTTTTGGCTTAGCAGGTTCAGGCTCTTTTGGCTTTTCAGCTTTTGCAACAGCTGGCCCTTTGCCGGAGCCATGTAATTCATCTAGTAGCGCTTCAAACTCATCATCACTGATTTCGTCTCCAGAACTATCACTTTGTTTTGGTGGCGATGCAGCAGTCTTTTCTTCTGGCTTAGCGGCATCAAACTTACCTTCACCATGAAGTTGATCAAGTAAAGCTTCAAATTCATCATCTGATATTTCATCTTCACCGCCAGCTACTGGTGCTGCCACTTCAGCTTTAGGTTTCTCTTTTGGTGCGGCAGATGATGATCCAGGACCATGCAATTCATCTAACAACGCCTCAAATTCATCTTCTGTTATCTCTTCAACACCACCTTCCGAAGTCGACTCTTCAGCAGAAGATTCTTCTACTTCTGTTACCTCTTCGATTTCAACTGCAACGTCTTCATCTTCCGATTCAGGACGACTTAATCTTGTGAGTGTTGCGAGTAACTCAGGGTCTGCGGCATCAAGCGGCTCTCGCAGCTTAACTTTTTCAAACATATCAACAACAGTATCAGTTGCTTGTAATATGGTATCCATCAACTCAGGATTTAGGCTACGCTGGCCATTTCGCATAATATCGAATACGTTTTCTGCACCATGACAAACATCAACAAGTTCTGTCAATGCCAGAAACCCGGCACCACCTTTAACTGTATGATATCCGCGAAAGATTGCGTTCAACAAATCTGAGTCGCTTGGGTTATTTTCAAGCTCAACCAGCTGCTCTTGCAACTGTTCTAGAATTTCTCCAGCCTCGACTAAAAAATCCTGGAGAATATCCTCATCAACTTCATATGACATGTATTAGCTCCGCTTAAAAACCTAGACTAGAGAGTAAGTCATCAACATCGTCTTGCCCCGCAACAGCATCATCTCGCTCTTCAGCGTCAATGATCGGGCCCTCAGCCTTGACTTCATTTACTTCGTCTTTAACCTGCTCTACAGGCGAATCGTTGTTTTCATCAAATCTATCAGAGAAGCTGAACACGGTTAGCATATTAACTAAGCTTTCCTCAACTTCCTTAACCAGTTCGATTACCCTTTTGATCACTTGCCCAGTAATATCTTGATAGCCCTGTGCCATTAATATTTCGGTCAAAAGCTGATTTAGTTTAGCGCTATCATTACTCGATTGTTCTAATAACTTATCTAAACTTAGACAAAGAGATTTAAATTCACCTAACTCCATTTGGCGATTCATCAACTTTTTCCATTCTGGAAGTATAGCGTCTATGCCTTCATTGAGTTTTTCGGCGATAGGCATACTGGACTCAACTGCATCCATAGTCGTATTCGCTGCGTCTTCGGTAGTCTTGATCACATATTCCAAACGCGACTGAGCATCAGGAATTTCTTCTGCAAGATTAGTTATACGATCATCTAAGTTAAAATTATTGAGTGAATCATGAAGTTGTCGCGTCAACTTACCGACTTCAGCAAATAACTCCGCCGAATCTTTTAAGCTTTGTGCTTCAAGCAACGCAGCTGCAGCATCATTTTCACCTTGTTCTAAAAACGTAACTAACTGCTTTGCGTCTTCCAACGAAATAGGCGCACTAGAACTCATTCAGTTTCTCCAGTATGTTCAGTAAGAAGGCGAACTTATCCAAGGCGCTCAAATATTTTTGCTAATTTCTCTTTCAGTGTTGCAGCAGTAAATGGTTTAACAACATACCCATTTACACCGGCTTGTGCCGCAGCAACAATCTGCTCTTTCTTCGCTTCAGCAGTTACCATTAATACGGGCAAATGCTTTAAATTGTCATCTGATCTGATGTTACGCAACAGATCAATACCCTGCATACCAGGCATATTCCAATCTGTTACAACGAAATCAAAATCGCCTTGTTGCAACATGGGCAATGCAGTACTGCCATCATCCGCTTCCTGGATATTGGAAAAACCCAAATCTTTTAACAAGTTCTTGATGATGCGTCTCATTGTTGAAAAATCATCAACAACAAGAATTTTCATATTTTTATCCAAAACGGCCTCCGATGAGGATTATTAAAATAGTTAAAACAAATGGTTACTATGCAGCACGCCATGTCTGCATTCTTGATTTCAATCTCAACATAGCTTGACTATGTATCTGGCTTACACGTGATTCACTCACATCAAGCACACTACCAATTTCTCGTAGATTCAATTCTTCATCATAGTACAAAGATAATACGATAGCTTCTCTTTCTGGTAAGGTCGTAATGGCATTAGCCAGTGCTTTTTGAAATGACCCTTGAACTAAGTCATCGTATGGTTCATCGCTACCTCTGTTTTGATCCGACACAATAACATCTTCGGTAACCCCTAAATCTTCAATACCAACAAGCTTACCTGCGTTAACTTCATTGAGCATCTGATGATAGTCATCGATGCTAACTTCTAGCTTTGCGGCGACATCGGCATCTTTAGCATCAGCGCCAGTATCTCTCTCAACTTGTGCAATAGCTTCGGCTATGGAGCGTCCGTTTTTATGAACAGAGCGAGGTGTCCAATCCCCCTTACGGATTTCATCCAGCATAGAACCGCGAATTCTAATACCAGCAAAGGTTTCAAAACTTGCTCCTTTGCTCCCGTCAAAATTCCGTGAAGCTTCCAGCAAACCTATCATGCCAGCTTGGATCAAATCATCAACAATAACGCTTGCAGGTAATCGAGCAATCAAATGATGCGCAATACGTTTAACCAACGCTGTATGCGTTTCAACTAATTTCTGTTTATCGTCAACTTGTTGATAGGCCGCCACTTTATTGCTCACAACTTCTCACTCACCGTCGAATTATTTTGTCCAATCAATTGCTCCAAGAAAAATTCTAAATGCCCACCTGGCTGATTAGGTATAGGCCATTCGATCGCCTTTTTTGCTAATGCATTAATAGCATTAGATGCTGGCGAACTAGGGAACGCCTCAACAATACATTTTTGCTTACGTACCGATTTTCGAATATTCTCATCAAAAGGTACCGTAGCCACTAACTCTAGAGCAACATCCAAAAAGCGGTTAGATACTTTGGAGAGTTTAGCGAAAAGCTCTTGTCCTTCACGCATATTTCTCACCATGTTAGCCACTACTTTAAAGCGGAATACCCCATGATCTCTATTTAGTATCTTAATCAAAGCATACGCATCGGTCAGTGATGTGGGCTCATCACAAACAACAACCATAATGTCCTGAGCTGCCCTTGAAAAGCTGATCACCATATCGGAAATACCAGCCGCCGTATCAACAATAAGAACATCAATCTTTGTTCTCAATTCGCTAAACGCTCTTATCAATCCTGCATGCTCAACCGATGACAACTCTGTCATAGATTTGGTCCCCGATGTCGCCGGCGCAATCATAACGCCATTGGGGCCTTTCACAAGTATATCTTCCAGCAAACATTCGCCACTCAAAACGTGTGATAGGTTCTTTTCAACCCTCAACCCCAACATAACATCAATGTTTGCCAATCCGAGGTCTGCATCGAGTACCAAAACCCGTTTCCCCATTTTTGCTATTGATATCGCTGTATTTAAGGTTACATTGGTTTTACCGACACCACCTTTGCCGCCGGTAACCGCGATCACTTTAATTAAATTACTGGATGTCATTTCTCTTAAACTGCTCGCTTGAT
>CAZVDU010000040.1:0-10060 GCA_964625615.1 uncultured Pseudoalteromonadaceae bacterium
ATAAAAGGTGTTTTGCGGCGTAACTTGCGCATTTGGTGAGTATACTCTGTCATCGACTTTACAAAATCTGTTGGTTCATCTAATAAGTCGAGTATGCTGATCCAGGTAATATAGCTCCCATAATGAATTTTTCCCATTTCTTTCCAGTTGTCTAAACGTTTAATTACCTCGCTAGCTAACTCGGGGGTGTGGAGTATCTTTTGCGCAATGGCTTGGTGAATTGCAACGATTTGTCGGTCGATGTTTTCATCTTTAAAATCGGTTTTCTTGATTGAATAGGGTCGCGTTTTCTTCTTTTTATAAGATCGCATGTTGGTCTATATCAGTGCTATAAGATGGTGGGTATTGTACAATTTTGCTGGAAGCTTATCAGAGATGTTGGCATAGGCAACTTCCAAGGAAAGCTCAACAATCCTATATAAAGATGAGTAAATGATGAGAAGAATTATTAGAGTAGCAGCTGTCATACTAGCAGCTATAGTCATTGCTGCATGCAGCAGCGTACCTGCAAAAAGCCCTAATAAATTTGTTGGTTATACTGAGACGGGGAAAGCATCATTTTATGCGCTGAAGTATCAGTTCAGAAAAACAGCCAGTGGTGAGCGATTTAATCAATTGGCTAAAACGGCTGCTCACAAAAGCTTACCTTTCGGCACTAAAGTTAAAGTGACCAATACTAAAAACGGCAAAAGTGTCGTGGTTAAGGTTAATGACAGGGGACCTTTTATCAAAGGCCGTATTATTGATTTAACGCGCTCAGCATTCAGTGCTATTGGTAACACTGAATCTGGCATTCTCAATGTAAACATCGAAGTGGTTAAGTAAGGCTCTAATCAGTTTAGGTCACAGTATCTGTTTGTAGTTTGGGGAACGAGTGATACCCAGAATTTTCTGTGCGCGCTCTCTTATTTCTGCTCTACGTTCCTTTGGAACAGCAAAATAGTTTGTTGCTTGCCTTGGATAATAGTGGGAGTCTAAATATCCCTCTTTGGTAAGGCCAGGGCTGTGATGGGCGATCCTGTTAGGCACTAATAGATCATATTGGTGGCTTGTGAAGAAATCCCACATTCCGCCTTTGGTATAGCCTAAAGTGTCGTGTTGAGGCGGACCGCTCTCGAACATAACGACAGGCCTGCATGTTGATATAATACGTTCACCACCGCGAAGTGCACCCAATTCTGCGCCTTCGACATCTATTTTAATCACGTCGATATCATCGTAAGTTATCAGGTCGTCTAACTTCTTAATGGCTACATTAATTTCAACCGTATCTGACTCTCTACTCTGTGGCGGTTTTCCTAGTGAGCTGTAACCTGATAGCTTGGTGTATACGTAAAATGTGACTTCACCGTCGTTATTCTCACCAACTGCACATTCGTGAAGCTCTACAGAAGGGAATTTAATTCTCAAGTTAGCGGCTTTGTCGGGCATTGCTTCGACAGCAATAATGTTAATGCTAGGGTCTGCGTGAGATACCTCAGAGATGACCGAGCCGATATGGGCACCAATATCGATAAAGCGTTTATTAGGACCGCATAACTTAGTCACTAAATAAGTCGCCAACCAATCATTTGTGGTTGTTCCCGCATATTCCTTTCTGTGTAACGCCACTTTTAGAATGTTAAACCTGTCTCGCATATCTATTGCGAGCCTGCCTAAAACGGTACCTAAGATTCTTTGTTTTACATTCATATCTATTGAGTGATTTTCATATTAAGTGCAAATTCCAACTAAACTATCAAACCGAGTTTAATGAGGGTGCAATCCTAATATTTTTATGACAGCTTGGGTATCTTTTTGAGTTTGTTTGACAGCTTTAGTGTTAATTTTCCCTAAAATGGGAAGAAAGCATTCCCGTCTGTGGGAATCGTTGTTTCTCGTGAAGCACAAGAAAATATAAAACCTTTAATTTACAGATAGTTAAGGTTTGGCACCTTTTTCGCTCTATATAAATCAATAGCGACGATCTGCATCGTCAATTTCAACGATTTACTGATAGGGGCTAGGCCACACTTGGATATCGTCAGAGAGAAAGTAACGAGGACACCGTGGAAGAGAGGATTATTCGTTGTTTCTTGTTTTGGGCTAGTGCTTACTCTCGCTTTTTACTACAGCTATTCGCTTTCTTCGGTTGATCTTACTATTGCATCGGATCAAGTTGTGATTGCCCAGGTTGAGCAAGGTCCAATGACTGTTAGCGTATCGGGTAATGGCACTCTGGTTCCCGAAGAAATCTATTGGCTAGCGAGCAGAGTAAGCGGGCGAGTAGAGAAGGTTTTGGTTAAGGCCGGTGATAAGGTAGTGTATCAACAACCTCTATTCATCTTGTCCAATCCGCAGCTCATTCAATTACGTGATGAGTCGCAATGGTCGTATCAAGCACTGTTGGCTGAGCAAGAAGCCTTGAATAGTAAACTAGCAACAGATCTCTTAAATCACGAGGCTGTTGTGCTGAATGCGAAACTTGCCTTAGACAAAGCGAATCTGACACTAGTCGCTCAGAGCCAGCTGATTGAATCTGGTAATGACATTATTTCGCAGATAGATTTCAAAGAAACCCAGTTAGATGTTGCGCAAATGCAGCAAACGCTGGATATAGAACGACGTATTTCGAAGCAGTTTAAACACAACGCTGAGGCCCAGCAATCAGCAATGTCTGCGCAAGTCAATAAGTTGGCTAAAATGCTTGAGCGAGCTGAGGCGCAGGTTGCGTCATTGACTATTAAGGCCACGATAACTGGGGTTATTCAAGAGTCTCAGTTGGAGCAAGGACAGCAGCTTGATGCAGGTACAAATATCGCAAAAATTGCTACTCCCGATAAGTTGTATGCTCAGATTGCTATTCCTGAGCTGCTTGCAACACGTTTAACCTTAGGGCAACAAGCAACAATAGATAGCCGAAGAGGGGTAATGTCAGGCGTTGTTAGCCGTATCGATCCTAATATCAGCAATGGCAACGTGGCAGTTGATATTAAGATAGAAGGTGAGCTTACACCTAATGCGAGACCTGATTTGTCCGTCGTCGGTGAAGTTATTATTAGTCATTTGACGCGTACTTTACATGTAAAACGTCCGGCTTTTAGTCAAGAGAATCAGAAGACCGTGTTATTTAAAGTCGATGCGCAAGGCCTTGCGACTAAAATTAAAGCAACTCTTGGACAAGCTTCATCCAATCGTATTCAAGTTTCTTCCGGTTTAAACGCTGGAGATAGGGTCATTGTCTCTGATACAACAGACTGGTCCAGTTTTAACACATTAAGAATAAATTAGGGCTGCAGGCTCTTTAGCCATTAAAAGTAAACATATTAAGGTGAAAATATGAGCATGATAAAACTCGATAATTTATGTAAGTCTTTCGTCACTGATGAAATAGAAACACTCGCTCTGACAGATATTGCCTTAACCATTGACAGAGGAGAGTATGTTTCTATTACAGGCCCTTCCGGTTGCGGTAAATCAACATTATTGTCTTTAGTGGGCTTGTTAGACACCGCGACTAAAGGAAGTTATACCCTGAACCAAAAAATAATAGACACATTGAGCAAAAGGCAGAGGTCGGCCATTCGTAATCAAGAAATCGGCTTTATCTTCCAGTCATTTAACTTGATTTCAGACCTGACCGTTTACGAGAATGTAGAGCTGCCTCTTGTCTACCGCAGTGGTATGTCTAGTGCTGATATGAAGCAACGTGTTAATGAGGTTTTGGAGCAAGTTGATATGAGCCATCGTAGTCGCCACTTCCCCTCCCAACTTTCTGGTGGACAGCAACAAAGAGTTGCCATTGCACGGGCTTTAGTCGGTTCTCCTGCTTTACTTCTGGCGGATGAGCCTACAGGGAATTTAGACTCTAAAAATGCGCAAATTGTTATGGAGCTTTTATCAAAGTTACATAAGCAAGGCGCCACCATTTGTATGGTGACGCACGATCCTAGAAGTGCAAATCAAGCCCAGCGGAAAATTAGCCTATTTGATGGACGGATCGTTGAAGACACTCCGCTTGACCAAACTGATGCAGCCTAGGGGAGAATAATATGTTTCGTGAGCTTATCTATGCTTGTCGTTTATTGCGTAAAACACCGGCTTTTACTGCGCTGACAATATTTGTGATGTCTGCAGGGTTAGGGTTGACTATTTATATGTTCTCGCTGGTGAACCTGTTGGCCTACAAAAACCTTGATATTACCGATTATGATCGGCTTGTTATTGTCGACGCTACTGACAATGGTAATGAAGATAATGGCGGCACCATTGTTACACATGATTTTGATTACTATAAAGCGAGGCAGCAAAGTTACGATGTCTTTTCTGCATACACACATTATACGGCAAACTTTGCCTACCAGAATTTGTCGAACAGGTACGAAGCTGCTGCACTTGACCAAGAAGCATTAGCGCTATTCGATGGTAAGCCTGTGTTCGGAAGAACCTTTAATGACGAAGATATGTTAGAAGGTAGTGCTAACGTTGCCATTATAAGCTATCAGGTTTGGCAAGAAGTCTTCGATTTGAAAGAAAGTGCTTTGGAGACAAGTGTTCAAATAAACGGCCAACCAACACGTATTATTGGTGTGATGCCACAAGGTTATGCCTTTCCCGTTCAACAGCATATATGGTCACCCTTAAAACTTTCGAGAAATAATCGACCTGGCGAAGGTCAGGTTGTTAGCGTGGCTGCTAAGCTAAAGCAGGGCGTCAGTTTGGACGATGCGCAAGCTGAGCTGTCCCTTTACGCTAGAGAGTTAGCGCAACAGTATCCAGAGACGAATGCTAACAAAGGGGTTCATAGCCGCACAGTAGTGCAGCAAATGATGGATAACTCTATGCAGATAGTTTATATGCTCATTGGTGCAACTGTTTTTATACTCGCGTTGATTATTACTAATGTCGGTAATTTGATGTTGGTTAGAGCTATCGAACGTCGCAAAGAGGTCGCTATTCGCATGGCTTTGGGTGGGAGTCGGGAAAGGATTGTCATGCAGATGCTGATGGAAACGCTTGTCATCTGCTTTATTAGTGGTTTCTTCGGCATTATGATCGCTGGTTTAGGGTTGGATTTAACCTATCCCATCTTCAGAAGTTTTGGTGGTTGGGTGGCATCATGGTGGACATTTGAGCTAGGGCATCAAGAGTTGTTCGGTGCACTTTGGATTATTCTCGGTACAGCACTGTTGACGGGGTTAGTACCTGCAATAAGGGCATCTGGCGCGAATATTAATACAGTGCTGCGTGACGGGACTCGTGGTGCTCAAGGAAAAAGTGCAGGTAAGCTAAGTAAAGTATTAATTGTTTCTGAAGTATTTTTATCTTGTACTTTATTGATTTTTGCAGGCGCTATGATAGTCGCGATGAAGCAAGCGATAAATACCGATTACGGTGTTGATCAACAAGGCTTTTTGACAGCGCGTTTTGCTCTGGTAGGGGAGGAGTATGAGGAAACTGAAGGGCGCCACCAATATTACAATCGCCTTATAGAAACCTTGAAGAGTGAACAAGGTGTTGTTGATGTCACTGTTGGTTCGGCTCTGCCTGGGAGAGGAACAGGTAGGCAGTCATATAAAATAGAAGGCGTGGATATCCAAAATGGCAACTACCCTAGAGGGTACTTCATGACGGTTGCTAATAATTACTTTGATACTTTGGGTGTGCCGATTATTGAAGGACGGGCGTTTGATGAAAGAGATCAAGTCGATACGCAACGAGTTGTCATTATAAGTAGTAGCTTAGCCAATCGTTATTGGCAAAATGAGTCTGCGATAGGTAAGCGTATTAAAACAAATCCGGGAAGTGAGGATGATGAGTGGTTTACAGTTGTCGGAGTGAGTCAACATGTATTGCATTCACAGCCGTTCGGAGATGCGCATTCTCGTCCGTCGATTTACGTGCCTAATGCTCAATTGTCATACAGCTTTCAGTATATCGCTATAAAAGCACAGAACGATCCGAATCAATTAAGACAAATGTTGTCTGGTATAGCGGCTAAAGTTGACCCCAATGTGCCATTCTTTGAAGTGAAGACACTAGAGAAAAGACTGCGAGACCGTGTTGGTGGGATTGCTTTTGTTGGTCGTTTATTTGTTATTTTCGGTATTTTCGCTCTAGTATTAGCAGCAGCAGGTATTTATGGTGTCATGAGTCGCAATGTGCTGGGTAGAACACATGAATTTGGTATACGTCGAGCTTTGGGCGCAGAAGAGTCCACTTTGTTCAAGATGGTTTTAAAACAGTCGAGCGTGTTATTGATACTTGGTTTGATCGCTGGTGGAGCCATTGGGTTTATGGGGATAAAAGTGCTTTCCAATCAGCTGGTCCACCTTTTACCTTATTTTCCATTGGTTGCTATTATTGTAGGCGTATTGGTGAGTGTTACTTTTCTCGTCTCGACATCCATACCGTTGCGAGAGGCACTGTCGATTGAACCTAACAATGCGTTGAGAGACGAATAATAAACAATCGTATATGAATAGACCTATCCTGATAGCTGATGATGATTATAGTATCTTGTCAGCATTGCAGCTGCAGTTAAAAAGCGAAGGTTTCTCAAGTAAGTCTGTTACTTCACCACATGCTGCCTTAGAGCTCATTAAGAAAGCTGATTTTAGTTTGGTTTTGATGGACTTGAACTACAGCCAAGACACAACGTCTGGACGGGAAGGGCTTAAGTTGATTCAGGCTATTCGTGAAGTTGACACTGATATTCCTATTGTCGTTATGACCGGGTGGAGTTCTGTCAGCATCGCAGTCGAGTCAATGCGAAATGGTGCTAACGATTTTATCGAAAAGCCTTGTGATAACAATCGTTTGATGACGATTATCCGAAACTCTCTTACGCTGAGTACGGCCAAGCGGCAATCCACAAGGTTAGCGACAGAAAATCAATTGCTCAAGGACGCAAAACAGCCGCTAGAGTGGATTGCGCAATCCCAATCTATGCAACAGGTTATGCAGATGGTTCGCCAAATTGCGGTGAGTGATATCAATGTCCTAATTACAGGTGAAAATGGTACAGGTAAGAGTCAATTAGCGCAGATTATTCATGACAGTTCTTTACGTCAATCTCATTCATTAGTTGCAGTGAATATGGGAGCAATCAATGAAAGTGTGTTTGAATCAGAGTTATTTGGTCACGTTAAAGGGGCTTTTACTGACGCAAAAGCAGACCGTATCGGGCGTTTTGAGTTAGCGGATAGTGGTACTCTTTTTTTGGATGAGATAGCCAATATCCCTTTGTCACAACAAGCTAAGCTTTTACGTGTGCTGGAAAACGGTGAATTTGAACGGTTAGGCTCAAGCAAAGTGACGAAGGCTAATGTTAGAGTTATCTCGGCAACCAACGGTAATTTGAATGCATTGGTCGAACAACGGAAGTTTAGGCAGGATTTATTGTTTAGATTGAATAGTATCGAAATTAAAATGCCACCTTTGAGAGAAAGAATAGAGGACATTCAGCCTCTCAGTGACTACTGTTTGCGTAAATACAGTACTAAGTACCGCCGTAATATCGTTGCGTTTACACACAATGCATTAACGCGCATGCTTGAATATGCTTGGCCTGGCAATGTAAGAGAGCTTGACCATCTAATTGAGCGTGCGGTACTCATGGCACCTGATACGCATATTGATACAGATCATCTGCTTTTGGACAGCAGCCAGGCAGCTCAGCTTTCGCCTGATGAGAATGATTGGAGTGATATGACAATGGAACAAGCAGAGCAGAAGCTGATTCGTTTAGTTATGCGCAAGTATCATGGAAATGCAAAAGAAGCAGCAAAATCACTTGGATACAGTAAAAGTGCGTTTTATCGACGCTTAGAAAAATTCAATCTATAAGCACACCTTAAAATTAACAGGCTCTAGTCTAAAGCGGAGAAAGAAGCTGGTTGATATCTCATCAAACTCTATGATACGTCGCCTGTACTGGGCTGCGATGTTTGCGATAATGCCCACATTAATAACTGCTTTAGTCTTATTGTGGCAGTTGACGCTCTCCTTCTATGCAAAAATACTTATTTCTAGCTTTCTATTGATAACATCTGTGGGCTTTGTCTGGTTTTTGCATACTCAGCTAGTTTACCAATTGCGTAATCTATCGAATCTGGTTGAAGGTATTCGGTTGGGTGACTTCACGTTACGCGGCAAGCTTCGCAAGAGTGACGATGCTTTCTCTGAGTTGGTTAACGAGATTAACTATCTTGCCGATGAGTTGTCGACACACAGAGTTGCTAGCGAAGAAGCCTTTAAGCTGTTGGAAAAGACTATCGCTCATATTAATGTTGCTATTTTTGCTTTTGATAGTGATCAGAAGATTAAACTAGCTAATCAAGCAGCATGTCAGCTGCTCTCTATGCCTTATGAACAGCTCATAGGTTGTAAAGCTCAAACGCAAGGGCTTGATCAGTTTCTTCATACTAAGAGAACGCGTTTGGTTAATCATACGTTTCCGGGGGCGATTGGGCGGTGGCAAATCCGGTGTGAAGGGTTTCGTGATGCAGGGGTTCAACAACAAGTATTGTTTATCACTGATTTGCGTCAAGTGTTAAGAGACGAAGAACTAACTGCATGGAAAAACTTGATGCGAGTGGTTAGTCATGAAATCAACAATTCTCTGTTCCCAATCACATCGCTGAGCCAAACACTGTCCAATATGATTAATCGTCATCCCTTAGCTGAAGGTTTGAAAGAAGATTTAAATGAAGGACTAACGATCATCTCTGAACGTTCAAATAATCTCAGTGGATTCATCAAGCGTTATGCACAACTGGCTAAGGTCCCTGCCCCAGACAAGAAGCTCTTTGACTTTGTGGTGCTTATTGAGAGAGTGATGGTTTTGTTTGAACGAAATCGTATTACATTGGATGAAGCGTTATTAAGTCAGCCTATACAACTCTACGCTGATCCGTCGATGATCGAGCAAGTGGTCATCAATGTAACTAAAAACGCCTTTGAAGCTGGGGGACCTATTAAGTATCAATGGTCGAAGTCGGCGCATCACTTTACTTTCAAAGTGTTTGATTCCGGCAATGGTATTAGCAATGTATCTAATATTTTTGTGCCTTTCTATACAACAAAACCTAGAGGTTCGGGTATTGGGTTGGTATTTTGTCGGCAAATTCTCGATAGCCATGAAGGGAGCTTATCATTAGCTAATAATACTGATGCTAATGATAAGTTTGGTGGCTGTGTGGCGACCTTTACTTTGCCTACATACTCACAGCAGACTCAAATGCTTAAGTAAAATGACTGATTAGCGCATCATAGTTCAATGCTAAATAAAGCAGCGTGGCTAAATTGGCGAAAATCAGTAATGGGATAAACCAAAGTGCTAATACCGACCAAGAACCTTCATTGAGATAAATGATACAAGCAACAATTGCGACCCCTAAATAGAGATCTATGCCTATTTGTTTAGTCCAATGATACTTCGCAGTAATAGACATGGTTTTAAAGAAATTTTCCTGAACATGGCAGTAAAGTGAATAACCAAGAAAGGCGAGTAAAACAGCCCATAAAATAGGTTTACCCCAAGGAAGTGGACCGTTACTTAAAAATAATGACTCACCTTGGTGTGAGAAAATGGCGATGGGAACAAAGGTAAAGTAAAGAATCCAGAGGCCATGGTCTTTTATCATAATAGGACTCTCTTGCCTTATATCAGGTGAGTTTTAGTGTTCTATTAGTGCATTAATTCAGCAATTACGCAAATGTTCTCCTTGCAAATCTACTAAATTAAACAATAGTTTCAAACAGTCGTTTATATTTTTTTGTTATGTTAATTGAAAAATTTAGATATAGATTAAATCTTTAAATAACAAATAGATACGATGTTTTTTTGTAACTTACTACTTTCGTATAGCTGTTTTTTAACAACATTTTTGCTGATTTAACACAAGTTTTTTACGTTTTTTTTTGATCTCTACGTATTTTTGAGTAGTATGCACCTATTCAAGTGGTCAGATGAGTTGATGATTATGAGCATTAGGACAAATCTTAAAAAAGTATTACCGCCAATTTCTGTAACAGAGCAGGAAGCATTAGATGCAGGCGATGTTTGGATTGAAGCGTC
>CAZVDU010000040.1:10160-27856 GCA_964625615.1 uncultured Pseudoalteromonadaceae bacterium
AGTGAGCAACAAAACTATTGGTTGCCGCGTTTGTCAAAAGGGCAAGACATACCTTGCTTCGCACTTACTAGCCCAGAAGCAGGTTCTGACGCTGGTGCGATACCTGATGCTGCTATCGTCACTAAAGGTATGTGGGAGGGTGAAGAAGTCGTTGGTCTGAATGTTACTTGGGATAAACGTTATATCACATTAGCACCTATAGCGACGGTATTAGGTCTTGCCTTTAAGGTATTTGATCCTGAAGGACTATTAGGTGACAAGAAAGAATTAGGCATTACTTGTGCCCTTATTCCAAAATCTCACCCTGGCGTTGAATTAGGTAATCGCCATGATCCTATGGGCGTTAGCTTTTACAACGGTACAACTCGTGGTGAGAACGTCTTTATTCCGATGGATTTCATCATTGGTGGTCAGAAGAATATAGGTCGTGGTTGGCAAATGCTTGTGAGCTGCCTTGGTGCAGGCCGTGGTATTTCGTTGCCAGCTATGGGTGTTGCGAGCGCGCAATCTGCATTTAAGTCAACAACAGAGTATTCATTTGTACGTGAACAATTTGGGGTTCCTATTGGACGTTTCGAAGGTATCCAAGATAGGCTAGCTGAGATTGCGGGCAAAACTTTCTTGTTGGAATCTATGCGAGTGTTAACGACCGAAGGGCTTGGTATGGGCTTAAAGCCTTCTGTCGTAACAGCCATGGCTAAGTATCATATGACAGAGCTGGGTCGTGAAGTGACAGACGCAGCAATGGATATTCAAGCAGGTAAAGCGATTCAACGTGGCCCACAAAACGTGCTAGCAAACAGCTACACAGCGCAGCCCATTGCTATTACTGTAGAAGGGGCGAATATATTAACGCGTAGCCTGATGATTTTCGGTCAGGGTACGATGCGTTGTCATCCGTTCCTGAAAGATATGGTTGAGCTCATCCACAGCAATGATAAAGGTGCGGATAGTGAGTTTAATTCTGTATTGATGAAGACAATTGGCTTCAGTACAACGAATGCAATTCGTAGTCTCGTCAACAGTTACCTGCCGTTTGTTGGGGGTGCTGACTCTACCTTGGCTGAAGTAAAGCCATTTGAGAAGCGTGCCAAGGCATTGTCATCTAAGCTCGCTATTTTGGCAGACTTTTCATTGCTCGTACTAGGCGGCGATCTGAAAAAAGCAGAGCTATTGTCCGCAAGATTAGGTGATATGATGAGCTACCTTTATGCGTCAATGGCGACGATTCGTTACTATGAGCAAAAAGTCAGCGAAGAAAATCGTCAAGATGCGCGTCCTTATTTTGAGTATGCAATTCGTTGGACATTATCGAAAACTGAGAAAGCCTTGGTCGACTTTATCAACAACTTCCCGCAAGCAGCTACGCGTCGTTTGATGCGTGTACTTACGGGGACTTATACGTCTTCTGTCAGCCATATTTCTGATGATCTGATACGTCAGTTGTCAGAAGCATCTATGCAAGACACGCAATTTAGACGTCAGATGTGCCATTTGGTACGTTCTGTTCCAGGCGATGGATTCGATATCAACTTCCAGGCGTTCAAAGCTAAACATGCAGCAATGCCTCTATTGCGCAAAATCCAGAAGATCCTGCGTAAGGACCCTATTGTACCTGCACCTTCTTTTGAGTATGTAGTGGGACAATTGCTGAAGAAAGGCAGTATTACGCAAGCTGAAGCTGATCAAGTACTTGATTATGACGCGAAGCGTAAGGTGTCTATCAATGTTGATGAGTATACGTTCGACATGGAATTAATCACACAAGCTGACCTTGATGCACCTGAGCTTGAATCAACAGCTGCTTAACATTAAAGCTAGAATCGTTTGAATGGCGGGTTTATCCCGCCATTTTCGTCTCTCTTAAATAATACTTACTGGCTAGTACGTTTATATTCTCTGTACGTTGGTTTCCAAAAATTCTTTTCTATTTGCTTTGTCAGTAATTCATCTGACAGCTCAAGCGCTAGCCCTTGCCTCATTGCCAATTTACCTACCTCAAATGCAATCTTACGACTTAAGCCTGCAATCTCAGTGATCGGCGGTAGCAAGCTTTCGCAATCATTCTCTGCTGATGCTTTTGCCAGTGTTTCACTAGCAATCATCATCATCTCTTCTGAAATACGACTCGCTTTACTGGCAATTATGCCGAGGCCAATACCTGGGAAAATATAGGAGTTATTGCACTGGGCGACAGTATATGTCTTGCCTTCATAATCGACTGGGTCAAAAGGGCTGCCGGTAGCGATGATTACATCACCCTCTGTCCATCTGATGACTTGTTCTGGTGTTGCTTCTACCTGTCTTGAAGGGTTACTCAGTGGGAAAACTATAGGCGTTTGGCAATTCTTATGCATTGCTTTAATAACTGATTCGGTGAATAACCCTGATTGTCCTGAAACACCAATAAGCACAGTAGGTTTCGCACAATTCATTACATCTAACAAAGAAGGCGCTTCACCACTGTAGTTCCATCCTTCAATGTTTTCTTTGCTTTGCGCTAGCTTTTCTTGGAAATCTCTTAAGTCCTTCATGTTACGCATGACTAAGCCGTGGCGGTCAATCATAAATATGCGCTCTCTTGCTTGCTCGTCTGTTAAGCCTTCGCTGCGCATATGACTTATTATTTGTTCTGCAATACCGCATCCTGCTGAGCCAGCACCAACAAAGACGACTTTCTGATCTTTTAGTGCAGTTTCTTTTTTCCGACAGGCGGCGAGTATGGTGCCAACTGTTACCGCAGCTGTGCCTTGAATGTCATCATTAAAGCAGCAAATACGATCTCGGTAACGATTCAATAATGGCATAGCATTGGGTTGTGCAAAATCTTCAAATTGCAACATGATATTAGGCCAGCGCCTTTCGATAGCGGTGATAAACAGCTCTAAGAATTCGTCATATTCTTCTTGAGAAATACGTTTATGACGTGAACCCATGTACATAGGGTCGTTCAACAACTTTTCATTGTTGGTACCTACATCAAGCATCACAGGTAAGGTATAAGCGGGGCTAATGCCGCCACAAGCTGTGTACAAGGAGAGTTTTCCTATTGGAATACCCATGCCACCAATGCCTTGGTCGCCTAGTCCTAAGATACGCTCGCCATCGGTAACAACAATGACCTTTACTTTTTGTTTGGTTGCATTGCGAAGAATATCATCAATTTGATGACGTTCTGAGTACCCGATAAATAGCCCGCGGTTACTGCGATAGATATCAGAAAAGCGCTCGCAGGCTTCTCCTACAATAGGTGTATAGATGATTGGCATCATCTCTTCGAGGTGCGCTTGCACCAATCGATGAAAGAGCGTCTCGTTTGAATCTTGTATTGCTCGCAAATAGATATGCTTATTGATGGCCTCATCAAAACTGGAGTATTGCATATAAGCGCGCTCGACCTGTTCCTCGATCGACTCATACCTCGGAGGGATTAAACCAGTAAGATTAAAACTCACTCGCTCTTCTGGACTAAAAGCGCTTCCCTTATTGAGTAAAGGTGTTTCTAGCAACGTTGGGCCAGCATATGAAATATACAGAGGACGTTTTGATTGGCTCATAAAATAATATCTATTCGTAGAAGTGCTTAATAAGAGTAAGCTTAACTTGATTCTCACGATATGCCGAGAGGTAAACGAGGGTTCAATGCTCTGTCATGGGAAAAAGTTGACAGATAAGACCAGTATTAGAAGAAAGACTCAACAGGTGTTAGAAGATTTCTTCTTCTTCACTCGCTTCGGCGTCGGCATCCTCAGATAAATCAATGATCTCATCTTCGCGCACATATTCGGTAGGCTCGGTGCCTTTAATGAAAAATTCAAAGAGTGATGTGTGATCGGTTCTATGCGTTAGCTTACCAGTGCTTCGGTCAATTCTAACTTTCACAACATCTGTTGGGATAGGGCGGCTAACTTCCGGCTGGTCTTTCAATGCTTGTTGCATAAACCGAATCCAGCCGGGTTGAGCTGTCTGAGCTCCCCCTTCGGATGTAATGCCATTACCTATCCAGGTATACCTTGGGTTTCTATTAACAATATTTTGATTACGTGTTACGCGTCCGAGTGCTCTACTCACATCATCAAAACCCACCCATGTGGTTGCGACAAGTCCGCCTGCAAAGCCACTAAACCAGGTATCTTTAGAATCGTTGGTGGTCCCCGTTTTTCCATAGATATCGCTACGTTGTAGGATATTTCGGGCACGCCACCCAGTACCTAACCAATAAGTTTTCTTAGAGGTACTGCCGTTGCCACGCATAGCTGTGCGCATCATTTCACTTACTAAGAAAGCGTTTTGAGGCGATATGACCTGCTCAGCTATTGGTGGCGTGTCGATCAATTCTGGAGAGGGGAGATCGTCATCTAAGTGATCCAAAGGTGCATTTGATAGCTGGTTAGATGCAGTTAAACAGTTGTCACAGGCTATCGCGGGATTTGCCTGCCACACGAGGTTACCAGCATCTGACTCAATGCGTTCTATGAAATGAGGTTGAACGCCATAACCGCCGTTAGCAATTGCAGCATAGCCTGTTGCTACTTCCAGTGGCGTAAACGACGGAGAACCTATGGAAATGGATTCATCTCGCTGCACTTCGCTGCGGTCAAACCCAAACCGGCTTAAATGATTGATAAACCCATCGATGCCAATACCGCGTAACAACCGAATGGCCACAACGTTTTTAGATTTACCTAATGCGATTCGCATACGTATGGGGCCATCATATTCGGCTGGTGAATTTTCCGGTCTCCAAGCATTCCCAGAATTCCTATCCCATTGATTAATAGGTGCATCATTGATAATACTTGCGATTGTATAGTCACTATCCAGAGCAGCAGAGTATAAGAAGGGTTTTATGTTAGAACCTAGTTGGCGCTCTGCTTGTGTAGCACGGTTAAATTGACTCTGTTCAAAACTATACCCGCCCACTATAGCTCTGACAGCACCATTTTTAGGATCCATGGCAACGAATGCACCGGACACATCAGGTAGTTGCGATAAGTGCCATAGATCGTCATCCATGCGCTGCCTAACCCATACATGTTGACCAACAGAAACAATATCAGCTGCATTACTAGGGATGGGGCCTTGCTTTGAATCGTTGATATAAGGTCTAGCCCAGTCCATACCATCCCAGTAGATAGTCTGGTATCCATGGTCAGCTGTAAATAGTTGTATTTCTTTCTCTCTAACTTGCGTAACGATAGCACCTTGAATAGGAAAGTAGTCTTGATGAGCGTCTAAGTAAGCCAGCATTTGTTCTTCCGTCCAAGGAGTATCATATTCGGACTCGAGAGGAGCTTCTGTATCAAGTGGGTTTTGCTCTTGACCTGATAATTCATTGATTAGGTCTTCAGTTTCTTTTAAAAAGTTTGGTTCAGGGCCTCGCCAAAGCTGTTCTAGTGCACCACGATAACCATGCCGTTCATCATAATCGTGTAAATTTTGAGTGATTGATTTCTGCGCCGCGATCTGCAAATGAGAAGGAACAGTTGCATACACCTGAAAACCTTCAGTCTCAGCGGTTTCTTTGCCATAACGATCAATCATTTCTTGATAAATGAGATCGGCTAGGTAAGGTGCATGCAGCTCGATTTCTGCACCGTGCTTACTGCCCGTTACTGGTTCATTTGCTGCTTGGTCAAACTGCTCTCGAGTGATGTAATTCTCATCGAGCATTCTTAGCAATACGACTCGGCGCCTTTCTTTAGCACGCTTAGGGTTCGAAATAGGATTCAATGTAGAGGGTGCTTTGTTCATCCCTGCAATAGTTGCAATCTGAGCAAGTGTTAACTCACCTATTTCTTTACCGTAATAAACTTGAGCGGCGGCGCCTACGCCGAAAGAACGATGACCTAGCTCATTCTTATTAAGGTATAACTCTAATATTTCTTCTTTGGTTAACAGCCTTTCCATATGCCAAGCAATAAAGATTTCTTTAATTTTGCGGATATAAGTCTTATCTCTACTGAGAAAGAAGCCTCGGGCGAGCTGCATAGATAAAGTACTGGCACCCTGTTGTTTTTCGCCTGTAAGGATTAGATTTAATGCAGCTCGAGCGATACCAATAGGGTCGATACCTGGATGTTCATAGAATCGACTGTCTTCAGTAGCGATAACGGCTTGTTGTAATTCAATAGGAATATCTTTTATTTTCAATGGGATACGTTTTTTGACACCAAACTGAGAGATTAGCTTGCCGTCTTGAGAGTAGATTTTCATCGGCGTTTGAAGCCGTACATCTTTTAATACGTCGACACTGGGAAGGTCAGGTTTGAGATAGAAATATATACCTAATAGTGTGACCAAGCCCAGCAGTGCTGAACCAAAAGTCATGTAAATTAAAGGCTTTATGTATTTCACAGGTATAATTTTATCAGGTCAATGTTACAAAAATAATCTACATTTTATACGTATGTACGTTTATTAGAACTATTAAATTGTAAAAAACAAGTAATAATGTAGATCTAGGTCATTCAATGGCTCAACGGAAAAACGAGTGATAGCTGATTTGTTCAAGAAAAAAGTACCTCAACTACTCGGACTCGACATCGGGTCGCGTTATGTTAAGGCTGTGCTGCTTAGTAAAGAAGGCGGAAAGTTTGTGCTGGATGACTTCGCTTGTGAGGCTATCACCGGTAATGCATTTGTTGAGCGAGAGATCAAAGACTTCGAGCCAGTGAGTAACGCGCTCAAAAAAATCAAAAAGAGCTTAAAAATTAAAAAGAAGATGGTTGCTGCTGGTGTTTCGGGTACATCAGTACTGACTAAGGTCGTTTATATGGACCCTGGCCAGACAGACCATGAATTAGAAGGTCAGATAGAGATTGAAGCTGATAGTTTGATTCCTTACCCATTAGAAGAAGTGTATTTAGACTTTGAAGAATTGGGTGAGAGTAAAACGCATATTGGCAAAGTTGATGTTTTATTGAGTGCAGCACACCGTGATTTGATTGATAGTAGAATTACTTTACTCAGAGAAGTTGAATTTGACCCTAAGCTGATGGATGTTGAAGGTTACGCACTGGGTAATGCTATGGCGAGTTTTATGCCTTCTTCCGTGACGAATAGAGACGTCCACTGCTGTGTTAACATTGGTGCAAGTCAATTACAGGTAACTGTGATTGAAAACGATGAAGTCACTTACAGTAAAGAGCACCAGTTTGGCTCGGATATGTTGATACAAGATTTAGCAATGATGAATGGTATGGACAGAGATGAAATGGACCGCCAGCTGATCAGTGGTAATTTACCGAGTGGTTGGCGTGAGAATAATTATCCTCCTTTCCTTGCGAACCTACAACAGAGCATCAGTCGAGCCTTACAAACTTATGTGTCTACAACACAAAAGAATCGCCCTGAGGCAATTTATGTCACCGGAGGAATAGCGAATCTTGAAGGACTCTGTGAAGACTTATCTGCTGACTTGTCGATGACAGTAGAACTGTTTGACCCCTTTTCAGAGATGAAGATTAGTGATAAAGCATTAGCGAAAAATATACAGGGTTTTGCACCGCAGTTAACGATTGCTGCAGGTTTAGCAAGTAGGAGCTTCAATTCGTGGCATCTATAAACTTAATGCCGTGGCGCGAAGAGCAGCGCCGGCTTCAAAAGCAGAACTATATGGCGATCCTTGGCCTGGTTGCCATGTTATGTATGGGGTTAGCCTGGGGTGTTGGTGAGGTGATTAATCAGCAAATTAGCAATCAAAATATCCGTAACCAATTTATTGAGCGTGAAATTAAGATCTTAGACGCCCAAATTGAGAAGATTAAGTCCATCAAAGAAGACAAACTGGCAATAGAGCAGCGTATGGCGCTCATAGAACAGCTGCAAGCGAGCCGTAATGTTACGCCTAAAATTGCTGATGAGCTTGCTCGCATTGTTCCTCAGGGGATTGCCTTTAGGACGCTTGAACGCAAACTTAATCGTATTGAAATTCAAGGTGTGAGCGAATCTAATAACCGGTTGGCTGATTTCATGCGCCGGCTAGAACAATCAGATGTCTTTATTAATGGCGAACTTTCATCAATCATCGCCGATACTTCAGCGTCCGATGCAGTGAGTGATTTCAAGCTCACTTTCAACATTAGCCCTATTGTAGCTCCAGATTTTACAGTCGTTGAAGAGGGAGCAGAAAAACCATGAAATTTGATTTTAATAAATTGAAGGAAATGAAGGATCTTGACTTCGAACAAATTGCTTATTGGCCGTTTGAAGTTAAGACTGTTTTTGCTATTTTTGAAGCTGTCGTTGTTTTGGCTTTAGGGTATTACTTATTAGTCAGTGATAAGCTACCTCTCTGGGAGCAAGCCCAGAAACAAGAACAAGAATTGAAATTAAAATACGAGGCGAAATATCGAATTGCCGTTAATCTAGAGGCATATGAAGAACAACTCGCACAACTTCAGCAAGATTTTTCTTCCATGCTTAAATCGCTACCAAGTAGCAATGAAACGCCTGGATTGTTGGACGATATTACCTTGGTTGGAACGTCTGCCGGGTTGACTTTCCGTCTACTGAATTGGCAACAAGAAGTACCTAAAGAATTCTACACCGAGTTACCTATTCAGATTGAAGTAGTCGGTAGTTATCACGAGTTTGGCCAGTTTATGTCAGACATTGCTAGCCTTCCGAGAATCGTCACTGTGCATGATCTTGAAATGGAGCAAGATGGCACACAACTGAGCTTGAAGCTGCAAGCCAAAACTTACCGCACTTCGCAGGCAGGACAATAATATGCGTTATTTATTGTTACTCATATTTGTGTTTTGTATGACTGCTTGTCAGCCGAAGACGGATGATTTGACTACTTACGTAGCGCAAGTTAAACAAAATACTAAGGTTAGCATAGAGCCGTATCCAGAGTTTATGACAATGCCAGCCTTTAAATATAATGCGAAAGAGTTGAGAAGCCCGTTTCAACGGCCTAAAAACCTTGTGTTAGAGCAGGTAAACAAGCCTCAAGTTAATTGCCTTCAGCCTAATTTTGGGCGCAACAAACAGCCATTAGAGCAATATGGTCTGGATGCGTTGAATGTCATAGGCGAGTTCACTACAAACGGTAGTCAATATGCGTTGATTCAAGCAAACGATAATAGTTTACATAAGGTCAAAGCCGGTAATCGTATCGGATTGTTCTTTGGCACTATTGACCGCGTTGAAAGCGGCACATTGTATATAACAGAAATGCTTCCTGATGGTACCGGCTGTTGGCAAGTTAAGAAAACCACGCTGAGTATGTCTTCTAAGCCAGGAGAGACTGATAATGTCTGAGAGATTTATTTTCAACAAAAAGCTGAATAGAAAGCCAAGACAGATCCTTGTTCTTCTGCTTCTTAGCCTATTTGCTTTGGCAACGATGAAGGTCTACGCGCAGGAAGGGCAAACGCCTCTTGTTACGCTTGACTCTGGCGTGTCTCAATACACAAATCAACTCAATGGTATTGATTTTAAACGTTCGGCTGATGGTGGAGCAAAGATTGTTATTGTATTTGACAACACTCGCTTCGATGTTAAGACACAAAAAACGTCGAGCGGCTTTGAGTTAGAACTACCTAAGACAAGAGTTGCTGACGACCAATTACTAAAAATGGATGTGACTGACTTTGCAACGCCAGTGAGTGCTATTGAATCTTTCCAGCTTGAAGAAGCAGCGAAACTCGTTGTAGATGCTAGCCTTTATACAATTGCGCAGCAGCGTAATGACAATACATTAATTGTTGATGTGGTACCGATCACACAAGAACAAGCGGCGGTTCAGGAAAAAGTAGAAGCGTTTAACGGTGAACCTATTTCGCTCGACTTCCAAGATGTTCCTGTCCGTCAAGTGCTACAGATTATTGCTCAAGTTAACGGGTTTAACCTAGTTACTACTGACACAGTAAACGGTAACATTACTATTAGTTTGACGGATGTTCCATGGGATCAAGCACTGAATGTCATCCTAAAAATAAAAGGATTAGACAAACGCTTTGAAGGCAATATCCTACTAATTGCACCAGCAGAAGAGTTACTGGCTCAAGAAACGCAACAATTACAATCAAAAATGCAAGTCGCTGAGTTAGCGCCTTTAGTGTCGTCCTCCATTCAAATCAATTATGCGAAAGCAGCTGATATGGCTGCTATATTAAGCTCCGCTGAAGGGAGTATTCTGAGTCCAAGAGGTGCAGTAACCGTTGACGAGCGAACGAATACCTTGTTGGTTCGTGATACACAAACCTCTATAGATCAAGCTCGAAGCACGGTTGAGTCTTTGGATATTCCTGTAAAACAAGTATTAATTGAGTCACGTATCGTAACCGTATTAGATAACGTGGATGAACAAATAGGGGTGCGTTGGGGCTTTAGTGACAGAAATGGTGATGATGGTGTATCAGGTTCGATTGAGGGTGCTGGCACCATTGCTGGTGGTACAGTACCAAGTTTAGCTGAACGGCTTAACGTAAACCTACCGGTAACAGGCGCTGCTGGAAGCATTGGTATTCAAGTGGCGAGGCTTGTTGACGGTACAATTTTAGATCTAGAATTGTCAGCCTTGGAAACAGAAAACAAAGGTGAAGTGATAGCCAGTCCGCGTATCACAGTAGCAAATCAGCAGGAAAGTTATATAGAGCAAGGAACAGAGATCCCGTTCGTACAAGCAACCTCTAGTGGTGCAACATCTGTTGAATTCAAAAAAGCGGTGTTGAGTTTACGTGCGACGCCACAAATTACACCTGACAATCGCATTATCTTAGATTTAGTGGTTACGCAAGATACACAAGGTGAGACTGTATCTACATCAACAGGACCAGCAGTTGCTATTGATACGCAAGAGATCAGCACGCAAGTGCTAGTTGAAAATGGTGAAACTATTGTATTAGGCGGCATTTTCCAACAAACAACAAATAAAAATAAATCACAAGTACCCTTGTTGGGTGATTTACCTGTCGTTGGACGTTTGTTTAAAAATTCGCAAGAAGAGATTGAAAAACGTGAATTGCTTATTTTTGTTACGCCTAAAATCTTAACGGATCGGCTCTAAGGAGCCTGTTGAAGATTAATTATTTGAATTGACGGACACTTTATTGCCTACTTTGGTCCGGAGATTGTCGTTTTAGGGCCTTTAAACTTGCCTTATTGGCCATTAAAAAGCGAAACATGCTTTCAAAACTTGCAAATATCATCCGATCACTGAGATAATCCGCCCTCGAAAAATTCGACCGCAGTTGAGATTGGTATCTTTCTAGTACTAATTCCACTATTAATCTGTGCGCTCGTCGAATTCAAAAATTGCTTTTTGACGGCATCCAATCGTTTGCTCAGTGAACATGGATACCGCTAAAAGCGTGTTTGAAAGTGACCTAAAAGTGCAGTTATTCTTGGTTAATGGCAACCGGTTTAACAAGAGCTCAATGTCAAAAGAGTCGATTTTGAGTGGTATTAGTATTGTATAATTATAGAGTTGTGTGACGTAAACGAATATGGCCGAAAAACGTAATATATTCCTTGTAGGGCCCATGGGGGCTGGTAAAAGCACCATTGGTAGGCATCTTGCCGATGAACTTCACTTAGAATTTTATGATTCAGATCAAGAGATTGAACGCCGAACTGGTGCTGATATCGCATGGGTTTTTGATTTAGAAGGTGAAGAAGGCTTTCGTGTTCGTGAAGAAAACATGATCAATGAGTTGAGTGATAAGCAAGGTATTGTGTTAGCAACGGGTGGTGGCTCTATCATCAGCAAAACAGTTAGAAATAGACTGTCTGCACGTGGCATAGTAGTGTACTTGCAAACAACAATTGATAAGCAAGTAGCCAGAACACAAAGAGACAAAAGACGTCCTTTACTACAAACAGAAGATCCGGAACAGGTATTGATTAACTTGGCCGAGGAACGTAATCCATTGTATGAAGAAGTAGCCGATTACGTTATTGATACCGATGATCAAAGTGCGCGAGCTGTCGCCAACCAGATCATCGATAAGATTGGTTTGTAACCAAATCACTAGGCTATTTTCATAACAAGGGTATAAGTAAGGAACTGCGCTCATGGCAACCATTAATGTTGAGTTGGAGGAGCGTAGTTACCCCATCTCAATTGAGACAGACATCATGTCTCAATCATCACTTCTTCAGTCCATTGTTGATAAAAAGCGCGTAGTTGTTATCAGCAATCAGTGTGTTGCAGATCTTTATGCGGAAAAACTGACCTCAGTCATTAGCCCGAAGCGATTCGAACTTATTTTAATACCTGACGGTGAGCAGTATAAGAACTTGCAGACATTTGAAAGTGTTATTGGCGAGTTGTTAACGCTGAGTGCTGGAAGGGACACAGTATTAATAGCATTGGGTGGTGGCGTTGTTGGTGATTTAACCGGTTACGTTGCGGCGAGTTTCCAGCGAGGGATTGATTTCATACAAATACCTACAACGTTATTGGCTCAAGTTGACTCATCTGTTGGTGGAAAGACTGCGGTTAATCACCCGTTAGGTAAAAACATGATTGGGGCTTTTTATCAGCCTAAAGCTGTGTTTATAGACACATCGACACTTAATTCTCTTTCTCCTCGTGAATTTTCGGCGGGTATGGCCGAAGTGATCAAGTACGGCATTATCTATGACGTTGCTTTCTTTGAATGGCTTGAACAAAATAAAGAAGCGTTAAAAGCAAAAGATCAACAAACATTAGCTTATGCTATTAAGCGTAGTTGTGAAATAAAAGCTGAAATTGTTGCCTTAGACGAAAGGGAATCAGGTATTAGAGCACTGCTTAATTTGGGGCATACTTTCGGACATGCTATCGAAGCTGAACAAGGTTACGGCAATTGGTTGCACGGAGAAGCTGTAGCCGCAGGCATGATTCTTGCTGCTAGAGTTTCTGAAGCGAAAAGTTGGCTCGAAGTGTCGGAAACCCGGCGCATCATTAACTTAGTTGAATCTTTTGCGCTTCCGGTGAACAAACCTGAAAATATGGGTTATGGCCCATTCATGCAACATATGCGACGTGATAAGAAGGTCGCTGCCGGTCAGATCAGGTTTGTATTACCTAAAGGGTTAGGCAGTGCAGTCGTAACATCTGAACTATCGGAAGATTTGCTAGCAACCCTCTTGAATTAACGGGTCTTGAAAGGCCCTGATATGAGTTTAGGGCGAAACAATGGCGCGTTTACAAGATCACTCAATGAAAAATGATTTTCTCGATTTGCAAAGTCGGCTTGAGCATTTAATTACATATTCATCTCAATTAGTGTTTGTGAGTGGCGATGGTATGGGCAAACAGCTTAGCTTTGCTCAACACTTTCTTTCTCATCAAAATGAATTAGCAAACATTGGTTATGTCGATGCAAGTACCAAGTTAGATATCATCAGCTATCGAAAGAAATTCGTTCAACAGCTGATTGGGCCCGTTAAAGTTGACTATTCCAAGCCCCTGACTTTCTTAATTCCCCGATTAATAAAAGAGCAAAGCCAATTTATTTTAATTGCTGTTACGCATGCTGACCTCTTGCCTGATGAGTTTTTGCAGGAACTTTGGGATCTGGTTTTGCAGAACCGCTTTGCCAAAAATCGACACCATTTGAATATTTTAGTATTTGGTGAAAAAGAGTGGGCGAGCCGTGCAAAAAGCTGGCTGCCGGCTAACAGCAATAATAAGCCAGTTCTCTTAGCTAACGAATTTGTCGAAAGAATCACACAAGAATCCAAGGGTATGTCTGAGCTGGATCAGCTCATCTCGTCCAAACGTCAACAGTTTAATGAAAGGTTGGCTGTACGAGAGTCAATAGAAAGCTCACAGCACAACCTTTTGGGTGAGTGGTGGGTTAAAGTCTTGTTGTCTATTATATTCTTTGTGACATTTACGGGTTTGTTGTTGTCGCAGTACGTTACCTTAGAGCAAGCCAAATCATTCTATGCGACAGTTTTCGATGGTGCCCCTGTTGTGTCTGTAGAAAAGGCATCAGTTGATGAACCATCAATTATAGATAGTGATGATGTTGTGGAAGCTGCCGAACTTGGTCCTGTTGAAGAAGTAAGCAGTGAAGTTCCTTCTTTCCTAACATTAGCTGATGATCAGAAGCGTGTTGTTGATTGGGAGGATGCCGTTAAGTCCTTACCAGAAGCACCTCTTGTCGTAACAGATGAAAATGCTGGGCAGACGATCAATTCAGAACAGACGCTTACAGACAATACTTCTGCTCTAATTGAAGAGCAGAGTGAAAATACTGCGCAAAGCGCTTTGCCTCTGCAAAACACCGAGGAAGCCTTAGCTGACGAGTTTGACTATCCGGTAGATGATATAACATCTGTTGAGCAGCTGGATAGCTTGAATACTGTTGGTACAGAGGCTGACGTCGGTGACTCAGTGCCAAGTGCCGTTACTGAACAAGAAGTCCAAACGACAGACGACGTAGTAATTGATTCGAGCAATACCGTTGTCGACAGTGAGTTTGATGAAACTTTCTTGACGAACCTAGATGAAACTGGTTTTGCCCTGCAGTTATCTGCAATGTCGACTGAAGAGGCACTAAACTTCTTCCTACAAACTAACCAACTTACTGAAACAACTTGGGTATATAAAACACAACGCTTTGGTGGTGATTGGTTTGTGGTATTGCATAATCAGACATTTGATTCATTGGAGTCAGCCAATGCTGCCATTCAAGGTTTAGCGCTCAGCGCACCTCCGTTTGCTAAACCCGTAAGCAACATACAACAAGAAATTACACAAAATTAAGTGGGGCTTTGTGTAATTCAGTTGCTGCAGGCATTGATTAGGAACAAATTGATGGAAAGCGTACTTGGATAGGGCGCATTTAATAAAATTATACTGTAGACTTTATTCTTTTTTTACACGATAAACTGGGTGCAAAACAAAGCCTTAAAACATCGCGCATTTTTGAAGTGGGCTGGAGGAAAGTACAAGCTTACCGATGAACTTCGGGATTGCTTTCCTGAATCAAAAACACTCATCGAGCCTTTTATAGGGGCTGGTTCAGTGTTCTTAAATACCCACTTTGAGTCTTATATTCTTAATGATATTAATGCCGACCTCATCGCCCTGTATCAACATTTGCGTGATAACCCTGAGACTTACATTCGAGAAGCTCGTGCGTATTTTTCAGATGCTAATAATCAGCCTGATAATTATTACGCTATAAGAGCCGAGTTTAATCAAGAAACTGACTCTTTTCGTCGTTCTGTGCTTTTCTTGTATTTAAATCGTTTTGGTTATAACGGACTATGTAGATATAACCAAAGTGGTGGGTTTAATGTCCCCTTTGGTCGTTATGTAAAACCTTACTTCCCTGAGAAAGAACTTTACTTCTTTGCTGAAAAATCGCAAAAGGCCGTCTTTAGTTGTTTGCCATTCCAACAGGTGATGCGGCAAGCCAAGAAAGGACAGCTTATCTATTGTGACCCACCTTATGCACCGATCAGTACAACAGCTAACTTTACCAGTTACGCAAAAGGTGGTTTTGGGTTAGAGGAGCAAAAAGAACTCGCCAAACTCGCTGAAAAAGTGTCGAGAAGAAAGAAGCTTACTGTTGTTATTAGCAATCACGATACACAATTTACGCGAGAACTTTATAAAGCAGCAGAGCTGCGCTTACTTAAAGTATCTAGAAGTATTAGTCAAAAGGGCGGTAGCCGTAAAAAAGTATCGGAGCTGTTGGCTATTTATGGCTAGTTAATTAATCTTATGTAAAGCTGAAGTTAGCCTGCTACATATTGTACAAAGGTTATTAAGCCAATCACGAATACGACGACAAAAAGGACACCAACAACCAAGTAAGGCATAAAGGAAGTTTGTTCAAAATCTGCCTGTCGATTGCTCTCACTTTGTACACCTAGCATGCTAGCGCAGACACTTTTAAACACTTGCCAGAGGCTTGCTTTCTTTGCACTCATCTAAGTTAGCTATGCTTACTATACTCTTGCCCAGTGCGGCGAGAGAGTAGTTCGAGTAAATCCAAATAATGGAATTGGTGAGATTTTGCTTTGCCACTTAACCAAGTAAACCAGCTAACATCCTTATTGCTCGTATTTCCATTACCTTCGGCACAACGGTTTTTGGGGTGGCTAAGAGGTAAAGAAATATCTAGCTCAATAGCGTAGGAGCATCCGCATGCGACTGATGTTAAGTTGTTTTTAGCAGACACAGTTGTGGCCGCCAAAGTAATAAAAGCGATAACAGAAAAAATTGCTGCTAATTTAAAAGGTAACTTAACCATATAGACCTCCGTGACATACTTTGTTTCATTATAGCCTTGCTTAGATACTCAACAATGTGTACTAGCCTGAAAAAATGGTTATTCATCTCACTTTTCACAGGTATTGAACACTTTGTTGTGACTCATTCACCTTCATTCTTGAAGCTATAGTCAGGAGTTGGACAAGAATATTACAGATTAGTGCCAGAAAAATTGTATTACGCAGAATTTAAGTTAGGTTTTATCGCAGCACTACAAATAGGTAGCTTTTTAGGTGGCGAAATATCGTAGTGTGCGAGTATGCTAAGCATAAGCCCCGAAGCAAACTCACACACGGAAGGGTTGGTTACAATTCAAAGTCAATTGAATATGACACGACGAATTTGACCGAATCATTGTCTAGTCCATCTGAACCTGCATTATCCAGATCTGTACCACTCACTAAGAAGGTAAAGCCATCTTTAGATAGGCTCGCGTTATAGTCAACGTAAGCATCAGGCACGCCATTAAAAAATTCGTTAAAATCACCGTCATGGTAACCAACATGGAAGGCCAACTCTAAATCTTTTTTTATTTCAAAGGCATAGTCAGCGTAGTAATAGATGGTGTCACCAAAATCGAAATCGATACCTTCCGGTTCATCGGCTTCTGTATGAACAAACACGTTAGCGCCTGCAGTAAAGTTGCCAAAGCTTACTGAACCATATATTTCACTAAAATCTATGTCTGCAGCGTTGTCATAATTATAGAAGAGGTAACCGACATCGTAACTTATGCTTTGAACTTCTCCGCTATAACCAAAGTAGATGTCGTGTTCATAAGAGAAATCATCGCCTGGCGCATATTCAACATTAGACACCCAAGTGCCAACATAAAAGCCACTTTCGTCGACATAGTCGATGCCACCTTGGGTAGCAACTTCATTCAAGCTCTGTGTTAAACCACGCCACAGGTAATTACTTGTAACGGTCGCATTTGCTGTCAATTCACCCGCCGCCAGTACTTTTGAACTGGTACCTAGCGTGAGCGCCCCAATGATGGATAAAGATACGATAGCTTTTTTCATACTGTCCTCAAGTCACGTTTTACAATTTATTTTTCTTTTCGACGTAAGGAAGCAATAAAGGCGCTTTTTATCTGGTAAACTTATGCGATCTCGATGCTTATGCATTTGAGCGCGTAAACTCAACGCTTAAAGCCAACATTTGACTGGCCTTTCAACATGCTCCCGTACGAAGTACATGACAGATAGCAAGTCCGATGCCGCCTATTTTGTTAGGGTCAAGAGGAGTATGGTTTTAAGTAAGCTTTTGATTTTTAATAATTAAAAATATTTATTTGTAATGTTTTTAGGTTTGCCTAATACAACTGAAAATATTGGCTGCACCAAAATAAGGCGAAACAACTCCTTATGGTGCATTAACGAACACTCTACGTGGAAGGCTTTTACTTTATGCATGATTATCAGATAGCTCCGTCGATTTTATCGGCTGATTTTGCTCGTTT
>CAZVDU010000041.1:0-27295 GCA_964625615.1 uncultured Pseudoalteromonadaceae bacterium
CATAATCGACAGTAGCTTTGTAGCGCCGGAGACAATTTTGCTCACTCGGCACCTCCTTAATTAAAAATTTGAAATCGCACAAACGCCTTCAAGCCACATTTTTATTGGCTTAGAACGCGATTCAGTAAATAAGATGACGTATTTTTGTTATTGTTATGTAAATTTCTGTTTAAGGATCACTCAATTTAATGGATTCGTCTAGCGATTTTTCATTAATTCAGCACTAATCGGACAACTTTTAAACAAAAGCTGTTAATTTTTATTAACAAACGAATAACTCTTTAATAAATAAGGAAATAAAATTTGTATCAAAACACGGAAAAGAAAGAGAAATAGTGTTTAGAAATAGACCAACAGACTCCAGAATAGAGTCTAATAAAAAGGGCTATTTACAGAATGATATGCTAACAAAAATAGCGCTAGCACATAGATAAATGAGATTTATAGGTGGAAAGAAGCTAACCGAAATAAGACATTTACATCCAGTCGCTGCTGCGAATAACACCGACAGCAATACCTTCTATATTAAAGGGTTGCGTCGTCAAATCGACTTTTATCGGTGAAAACGCTTCATTTTCGGCATGCAACAGCACTTGACTGCCTTTCTTTTCAAACCGTTTAACTGTAACGTCTTCGTCAACTCGTGCTACCACAACTTGGCCATTACTAACGTCAACCGTGCGATGCACAGCCAGCAAATCACCATCCATGATGCCAATATCCTTCATACTTTCGCCATTGACTCGAAGCAAGAAATCAGCAGCAGGCTTAAACAGTGTTGGATCAACTTTGTAATGACTCTCAACATGTTCTTGCGCCAATATAGGCTCACCCGCTGCAACACGGCCAATCAGCGGCAAACCGTCATCATCCTGAATATCGTCCAATGGCACATTAAGTTTTATGCCCCTTGATGTACCAGGGAGCATTTCAATCATACCTTTACGCGCTAACGCTTTGAGGTGTTCTTCCGCCGCATTAGCTGACTTAAATCCTAACTGACGTGCTATTTCAGCACGTGTTGGCGGCATACCGGTATCAGCAATAGCTTCTTTAATCAGTTGAAGAACTTCTTCTTGGCGGGGAGTTAGTGGACGCATAAACAGCCTGTTATTCTATACAGTTAGTGTGAGTATATACAGTTGATATGAAATAACAAGCGCCAAGCTTGCTAGCGGAAAGCTTTAAACGTCATACACCTACAAGAGTTACTCGCCTTGCGCGACTGCCTGACTCTCTTCATAGGAGATTGGCGGGTACTTAGGCGGGTTATCTGGACCACAACAACTCGGCACACAAGTCATCTTATAATCAGAATTTGCATTAAAGAAAAACGGGATAGAGTATCGCGAGACACCACTCACATTGGCCTCAACAAAATGTTTCACACTTAAAAACCGATCATTGGTCCATTGCCTTAGTAATTCTCCCGAGTTGATAATAAAGGCGTCTTGGATCATCGGGACATTGATCCAAGTATTTCGTTCCTCACTGAATACTCTTAAGCCGGGCTGGTCCTGAGCTAAGATTGTGCAAAAGCTCGTGTCTACGTGGGGCGAGATCCCAAACCCTTCATCCTTTATCGAAGCTGCAGCTGTTGGATAATGCGTCATTCTTAATCGATACAAAGGTTGTGTGAATGCCCCATCAAAAAAGGTAGATGGCATATCTAAAGCTGCGGCAAATATAGGTAATAGTCGGCGTCCCAAATCAATCATACTTTTCGCGTAAGCTTCTGACGTCTCCCTAAACCCCGGATTTAAAGATTCTTCCAACCATTGATTGTCATCCATTGATAACAGGCGATCGCACTTCAACAGAAAAGCTTCATTCCTATTACCCATATCACGCGCTGGCAATTTACGATTTTTAAAAGGCAAATAACCAACACCACCAACGGGCCAATCCGGTCGATCCATCTTTATCGAAAGCTTCTGCTCAATTGGCAGAGCATGAAACCGCTTTATCATGTCGAACATAGACTGAGTTAGCAGTTCAGGTACTTGGTGGCCGATAATGGAAAAAAAACCGACATGTTCACACGCATGTCTCAGTTCTTCAGACACTGCTCTTAATGATTCAGGCGTTGGTTCCAAAAAATAGGAGGAGAGGTCAATAACAGGTATGTCGCCCTTACCGGCATCAGTCGGGTTAGACGTATCCCAAGATGCCGATTCTTCACGCAGTAAACGTTCCTTTTCATAAGGATCAAAGGATTTATTCTCCGGTTTTAGCATTTTTCTTACACCTCATGCCATTAGCATATTACTATGGTAGGCCATTCGACATTTTCCATTACAGAATCATAATGACCGACAATCACCTAACTACCTTGCAACAAGAATGGACAACACTACAAAACCAATCTGACAGCTATGAAAAGCTCTCTTTGCTCATCAAGCTCGTCAATATTACTATCACGTTATTGTTGCTCTTTGAATTTCACGCCGGCATTTGGGCACTGTTTATTTGTGCTGTGTTGTGGTTGCAAGACGGTATATGGAAAACATTCCAAAGTAGGATGGCAATACGTATAGCTTATGTCGAAAAGGCGATTGAGAAACTTATATTGGCAGAATCAATAGAACCACCAACAATTGTCGGCATGCAATTTAATACGAACTGGGTACAGTCCAAGCCTGGAGCTGCTGGGCTTATTGCCGAATATGCCACGCAAGCTTTAAAGCCTACCGTCGCTTACCCACACATACTGCTGGTTGCGATGATTCTCGTCAAACTCTATAGCTAGGGCTTTCCTTTGCAGCCAGTATCTCTGTATGTGTCTACTAAATAAATAATTTTCCAACCATCGTCAAAATGGTAAAGCTGGAAAGAGTTAATGCCGCAGTGCCTTAAGTCATCGCCAAGATAGAAGGCAAATTGAGTCCAGACAGAAGCCAATTTGTCATCTACCTTAATATCGACATCCCATATCTGCTCATTCCAAACTTTGTCTCTAGGCTGCTCTACTGCTTTAGCAAATCCTTCTGCCGTGTTGCCACTACGAAGCTCAGCATGTGCTCTATAGAATATGGCGTCAGGGCTAAAAGCTGCCCTCACTTTGTCACCATTACCTTCACGCATGCCATCAAACAGTGAGTGAATAGGTTTCATAACGTCTTCATCACTTGCTGTTGATGACGTTGCGAAAAACAACAGTGATAACGCGATGACTGATACAAGAGTTAAACGCATTTTAAGCCCCCAATATAGCTATTTGCATAAAATTTATTGCCCGTACTCTTACCCATGAAAAATAAGCCAATTTCAGAGAGTTTCAGACAATTTCATTGGTAGGTTATGTAATGGTTCAGCATCCTTGAGCAGAGATTTTTCACAAGTAACCTACTACCAATAAAAGGATACCAACTTATGCCAATTCACTTAATCAGAAAAGTGTATTTTATTATTTCAGTCACCTGCTTTACAGTACTGCTATCATTCGCCGTGCAAGCTCGCGAAAACCGTGACCAAAGCCTTATTTTGGACGTCATTGAAGCATTTAAAACATCTATTCAGACCAAAGACGAAGAGAAGTTTATGGCGCTTTTCTATGATCAAAACGTTTCTTGGGTTGGTGTTATTAGTGAAGAAACACTTGAAGCATTAGTGGCGATAGATCCTAAATTCAAACAGCAACCTAAAATCATGAACAGCACACCTAAAAAGTTTATTCAGGGCATAATAGAGTCCAACCAAAACGCCAAAGAAACTTTCAAAAATATCAACATCACACAAGACGGTGAAGTAGCATCCGTTAGCTTTGACTATGATTTTTATAAAGATAATAAACGGAGTAATTACGGACAGGAACATTGGCAATTGATAAAGACTCGTAGTGGCTGGAAAATAAACGCCGTTAATTTTTCTTTTACGCGCGCTTTATAGATAACCCCTACAGTGGATTGTTCACCAACTTATAAAGACGATCCTCAACTTCAGGCAGATAGCTTTTTAAGCCACGTTGCTGTGTGATAACCAAAGCATGTTCGACATGAACCTTGGCGGCTTCCACGTCGCCTTGCACCTCGGCAAGCTCAGATAAAAACATAAACCCTTTTGAACGACCTAAAGGGCATTGCAACACATCATGGTATTCAAGCGCTTGGTTAAAGCTCGCCTCAGCTTGTTCGAACTTCTTAAGGTTTTGATACAACACCCCCGTAAACTCAGACGCATAGGCCAAATATAGCCAATCATTAATTGCCTCAGCGCGAGTTTGTACCTGCGCAATCAGTTGCTGGCTTAACGCAACATCACCCTGCCGTACAGCCTGTATCGCAGCAAAAAATTGCAAACGAATTAATTCTTTATGGTTTTCCATTTGGATAGCCATAGGAATGGCATTTGATAAAACCTTGTCAACTGTTTCGCTGTCTTGGTTATCTAATGCAATTTCAACCACTAACCTTTGTGCTGTTAGGCTATTAAGCTCTGTTACTAACATAGCTTTAAGGAGCTGCATAGCACCTTCCTTATTTCCTTGATGCTTTAGTGCAATCGCTTCAGCCAATATTTCATTAGCAAAGGCCGATTCGTAACCAGAGGACTTTGTATCAGTTGATCGGCCGAGCTTTCGATTAATAACACTCGCTAATTCATCAATAGCAAGACCAAGTTGATCACCTAATATAGCGCCTTTCTCAATATTAGTTGGCTGATGCAGTGTATAAACAAGCTGATAATCGCCGGAATTCCCCGTAAGCATCACATCAACAACAAGTTTTGTCCCCGACACATTGAATATCTGTTCAATATGTTCTCGTCCATAGCTTGTACTCGGCATATCAGCTCTTTTCATCACTTCCATGACATAGTCAGTATTCAAAATACCCACTTTTTCACTAGATGATAAACGCTGTATTAATTGATCCATAACACCATAGCGAACCCACTGATGATGACTGTCTTCAATATTATTTTGGATGGGTAAAACGACAACAGAACCCGTAATTGACCTTTCTTTCGGAAGCAAGAAAAAAAGAATCAACGTACAAGTGATAACGAATACAGATGTACAAGTAGCTTTAAAAGCAAAAGACAAAGGAACTTTCTTCTCATGGCTTGAAGTTAGCGATGCCAGCAACGATTCTTCTGTTTTTGAATAAAACTCGACTTCGGCAATCCACGCATAGCCCTTGCGTGGAAACGTCTTAATCACATCTCGCCCGGCAAAGAGTTTTCTTAGCTCCTTAATAGACTGGAAAATCACCTGCTCATCGACAACAACGTCATCCCATATCGTATTGAGAATACTTTGCTTACTAACCGTCTCTTCAGAGGTTATCAACATCAGCAATAACTCAAACGTTTTTGGGCGAATGTTAACAGGCTTTCCATCTAGAACAGCTTTACCTGTCTTCGGAAATACCTTGATACCAGCCGTCTGATAGTAGTCAGTCACTATAATACAAGCCGCTTAGGCATATTTTTCATCCAACCAAAGGGCTCTGCATTCATAAGTGAGCAAAGACGAATTAACGCTACAACTCCAACTGGAATTGCGAGCCAGCTTCTTCACGTGTCCATTGAAACACTTGCATAGGGATTTTATTGTTAATGACGGTAATCCCTTCGTCCATTAGTTTTTGGGCTTGTTCTTGAGCGATTAACGAATCTTCAGGAAAGGCGATGGAGCCATCGCCACGAATAATACGATGCCAAGGCAAATTCAAGCGCTTAGGCACATCACTTAAACTGCGTCCTACAAACTGAGCTTCACCTTTCATGCCTGCTATCTCTGCAATTTGTCCATATGAAGCCACTTTACCTTCAGGTACTTGACTCACTGCATCCCAGATGGGTTGTAAATTTGGTTCATTCATAGTCTTAATTTTTCGTTGGAGAGGTTGCGAACCCTTGTAAAATATTGAGCCATTCTTTGGTCATGACATCAAGTACCTTTTTGCCTTTCTCTGCTGTTGCTAGCGTTGGGTCGCCTGATAACCCGCTCTCGGAATATGCTGGATCAGACTTATCGCGAGCAAACAAACCAGGCCTGTAACCACCATAGTCTCTTTTAAGGTGTTCTCTGTAATCTTTAATTGCTAAGCTCATGTCTACTTTTTCGGGTTGTAGATACAAATTAATTGATGTCTCAACCTCATCCGCATGCCCGCCCGATTTCTGTTCGAAAAGGGCTGCGGCTTCTTCGGTTTCCAAATCATCCCAATTAACAACTAAGGTTGGAACGCCGGTTTCAACTCTAACCTCGCGCGCGGCGATAGACAAAGGCAGCCCGGTCGCTCTAAAAATTCCCATATTTAAAAATACAATACGTTGAGCACCTTGCCTCGCGAGCGATTCTGCGATTTGCTGAACATAAAGCCTGAACACATCAGAGTCACGCACTTCGGTTCCTGGAAACTGTCTAAAAGCAGGAAACCAGCCATGTAAGACAGGCGGCGTTATAATCACGTTCTCAGCATCAACGGCTTTATCTAATAGATATTCCATGACGACTCTGTCAGCATTCATAGGTAAGTGCGGTCCGTGTTCTTTTGAGCCTGCACCAAACGGAATAATAACAATGGGTGTCGTCTTAAATCGTGCTTCAGCCTTCATCCAAGACAAATGCCCCAAATAGGCGCCTTTTTGTGCAAAAGCAGGGAAGCACAAACAAAACATCAACATAGAACGTGATAACCAAACCATCATCGAAGACACCCGAATTGTCTGAAATATTTATGGAAGGATAGGGCATTTCTTTATTCTAGCAAGTCACAATTTCATTACGTCACCTTAAGCCAAATTTTAACGTCATCGCTTAAATCTGATGAACAAACACTATTGCCTGCTGTTATTAATCGATCATTTTTTTATCCAAGCCCTTTATCTCTGCCTATTAATATGATGTATTAGGTACTGTTTTAAACCTGTACCTTTTGTGGATTGAAGTAAGATCTCTTTTGTGATTAAACATCCGTTTTACATTGGTCAATGGCAAGCAACGCCAACGACAAATACACTACGCTTAGGCGAGTTAACAAAACAACTCGAGCCCAAAGCAATGGATGTATTGCTATTACTATGCCAACGTCAGGGGGATGTATTAAGTGCCGACGACATTACCGACGAGTGTTGGGGCAATGCTGACATTGGCGACAACCCCGTACACAAGGCTATTACACAGCTGCGTAAAGCCTTGGGTGATAAGGCATCAGAACCAACCTATATAGAAACAATCCGCAAACGCGGTTATCGCATTATTGCTGACGTCAATTTCCCGTTAGAAAATACACAAGAAGCCCCTCAGATAGAATGGCAAGGCGGATCTCCTTTCCCAGGACTGAGTGCCTTCGAATCCTCTGATTCCACAGTGTTTTTCGGCCGTAATGAGCAAATAGCAACTTTATTGCAACAAGTCTCAAAGCAAATTGAGCGCCAGCGCACGTTTTGCCTAATACTGGGGCCGAGCGGCACAGGGAAGTCATCTTTAGTGAATGCTGGTGTATTGCCCAAGCTAACCGCAAATACCGGCTACGATGGCCATTTAGTGGTCAGCCACACTAGCTTAGATTTTGCAGATATCAGCAAAGACAGGCTTTTACTCGACTTCGCTGGCGCACTGCTGGATTGGGATATAGAAGGCCTGCCAGTTTTTGATGGCATGAGTGCCGAAACACTCGCCACCACATTAAAAGAAACACCAGGTAAGGCTGTAGAGCTATGCCAATCGGCTTGCACTCATCAAGATACGACCAGCCCCGATCTAAAGCCTCACTTGTTTTTGTTCATCGACAGGTTAGAGATTTTATTATCCTCGCCTCTTTTCAAGGTCGAAGAAAGGGAAACGCTATTAGCATTAATCGAGCAACTAGCGACGTCAGGTTCAGTCATTATTTTCAGCGCATGTCGAAATGACTTTTATCCCTTGGTGGTCAATCAACCTAGCTTAATGATTGATAAATCTGAAGGCTCTCATTTTGATTTAACCGCACCAACACATGCGGACCTATCACAAATGATCCGTATGCCAGCAACAGCGGCGAATTTAACCTGGTCAAAAGATGAACAATCAGGCCTTTCGCTAGATGAAATACTCGCCAACGAAGCCAGCAACAACCCCGACTCATTGCCTATGCTGCAATACACTCTGCAAGAGTTGTATTTACAACGCAGTGACAATGACCAACTAAAAGCCAATGTTTATCAAGCACTCGGAGGTATAGAGGGCGCTATCGGCAAAAAAGCCGAAGAGATCCATCAACAACTTCCCCAAAGTCATCAACAAGAACTGGCCTATGTGTTATCGCTGCTGGTCACACTCAATGCAGACAGCAAAACGATTACCAGTCGCGCAGCAAGATGGTCACAACTACAAACACAAAGCCAAAAAGACTTTGTTCAAGCGATGGTCGACAGTCGCTTGTTTGTTTCGCACCTCCAAAACAACGAACCCTGTTTTAGTGTTGCTCATGAAGCATTGCTAAGACGCTGGAATCGGGCAAGCCAATGGATAGAAGACCATCGCGAAAGCTTAACCATTAAAGGGCGTTTACAAGAGTTATCGGAACGTTGGTTAAAGGAAGACAAAAACAGCGCCTACTTGTTAGCCGCCGGTAAGCCTCTACAAGAAGCAATTACACTTAAAAATAACACTGCTTTTACGCTAGAAGCTCAAGAACTCGAGCTTATCAACACTTCAATTAATCGCGTCAAAGTAAAACGATGGAGTAAACGCGCGATAGTTGCACTGCTTTGTTTGCTTACCTTTACTTCGGTATTAATGAGTTACAAGAGCCAAGAGACGGAGGTGTTAGCGCAACAAAGGAGAGTCGAAGCGGAGAGCCTACTAGGGTTTATGGTCGGTGAGTTTGCCGACAAATTACGCAGTGTGCAACGTATGGACTTATTAGACGGCATAAGCAATAAAGCGCTAGAATATTTTAGTAATCAAGAAGCACTGCCCGAAAGCACGCTATTTTCTTCATCAAGCAAAAAGATCACGCGTAACTCTCAATTTCAACATGCGCAAACACTGCAGGCAATGGGAGAGGTTTCTTATTCACGGGGCAAGACAGATGAAGCAGAGCAAGCATTTAGATCCGCCGAATCGATACTGAATAGGCTTCTCACTGATGATAGGGACAACCTCGAACTCCTACAAATATTGGGACTAAATGCTTTCTGGGCCGGCCAGCTAGCCGTTGATGCTGGTAGGTTAGATCAAGCTCAAAACGCTTTTGAAGTATATTTGGACAGCAGTCAGAGGATGCTAGAATTCGTTCCAGACGACCTTGATGTAAAAATGGAGGTCGCCTATGCACACTTAGCACTTGGTTCAGTCACGCTATCTCGCCAAAACTACCCTCTAGCACTTCAATCCTTTGAATTGTCACTGAGTATTACTAACGAAGTCTTAACGAAAAGAAACGAAGACCCAACTTTACTCTCTGTCAGGACAGATATTTTTTCGTGGATCGCATCAACTCAACAACATCTTGGCAACCTTACGCAGGCTTTGAACATACATAAACAAGCCCAAAATGAGTTAGAACAGCTCATTTCAACAACTCACGCCAATGCAAGCTTTATCGAGCCCTTAGCCTACTCTCATTGGCACCAGGCGAGGATTCTATACAATACAGGGAATGACTTGGTAGCTTATGACAGTGCATCGAAAGCAATCAGTTATTTTGAAAGAGCGTTACGTCAAGACTCCGACAACGAGCTTTGGAAACAGCGAAAGCTCGCTGTGCAAATTTTACAACAGAGAATAGCTTCTAACGTAAAAGAGAAAGGTAGTTCCCCATTAGATAGCGAAATAGAAGTACAGCTAATATCACTGAACGATGAGAGTATTGTAAGACCATCACTATTTATCGATATTGTTAAGTATTTTCAGCGACGCAATGATTGGGAAAGGAGTTCTCAATTCATTGAAAGAGCTGAAGCAAAAATTAATAAGAGTGATACAAATGAGCTTACTGACCTTTATAAGTTAGCTTTAGCCGAGTTAAGCTTGCTCAAAGCCAGACAAGAAGCCCTTCAAAACTCTGATGGCTTATCAATCAACCTCTGTGAAAATACTATTTCATTGTTACAGCCAATACTACGACAAAGTAAGAATTACGAATATTTAATTCCATACGCTCAAGCTCACCAATGCTTAAATCGAATTCACCAAATACCCACTGAAATAGAAACGCTAAAAGCAATGAATATTTCAGTTTTTAACCCGACCAATAAGTATTTTTAAGGAGAACATAAGTGACCAAACAATTATTACCACCAGAGGTCCATATTAGAGTTGAAGTAGACATTGACGATGACGAAGCAACATTTACTTATATCAATACAGACGGCATGAAGTGTAATGGAAACGTTGACGTTACTGAAAAAAACACAGCTGTCTGTTATGTACTAACAAATAATACAGAAGGATTAATCTTTGCTTCCCCAATAGTTGATGAAGTAAAATGTCCTGAAGATATAATTTTCGTCATATCTCCAGATCGACAGACACTTATAGCGAATGATGCTGATTTAGAAAACCAAATCGTTTCTTTCAAACTTGTTGTCGTTAAAGAAAGCGATCAAACAAAACCCTATATCAGCTCAGACCCTGTAATTCGAAATGTGCCCAACTAACGTCCTCTAATCCAATAATCATTAAGGAATAGAGTTTATAAAAAAGAGTAATAGGGAGGAGTTAGTTGATATGAATAACAAATTTCACATGATTAACTTCTATCCCTATTATTGTCGGAAAAAATATAATTTACTATAGAATACAACAGCTTAAAAAAGGAAGAATACCAGAAGGTTACCGGAAGCTAGATTTCGTACGGTAAGTGCAAAATTAAAACGCTAATGCGTAATTTGAATACGAGCTTTCGATGAAATTCATGACAAACCGTTTTTCTCTCCTCATAAAAACCTTCATCCAATTAGAATTAGCGTAAACGATATTGAATCAATCTATTAGGTTGAGCCAATAATCTCCCATTCAAAAAATGGGAGCCACTTCATAAAAACTTAAACAAGTACAAAAGTATTTATCTTTAAAGGATTACACCTATGACCACACAGAAATTACCACCAGAGATGCCATTTAGAGTTGAAGTAGATATTACATCTACAGCAGCGGTATACACTTACTTTAATCAAAGCGGAAAAACGTGTACGGGAGATGTTGATGTCACAGAAGTAGACACTGCTATCAGTTACACATTAATTAATAATAAGGAACAACTCTTATTTGCCGCGCCTATTGTTGAAGCGAAAAACCCGGAAGATTTGATTATTCTTATATCTCCAGATCAGCAAACACTGACTATACATGACTGCAACTCAACCACACAAACAATTCATTTCAGGTTAGTCGTCGTAAAAGCAGACAATCCGACCAAACCCTACATAAGCCCGGATCCGGTGATTAGAAATATCCCCAACTAAACGCTGCGTAGCGCGCTGGTAGCATCAAGGGTCATGTTTGGTCATTCCAATCATCACTATTAGGTAGTGTGGATGACACGTACTATCTTTATTGTCACTGACCCTTTTCATTACTTTTAATAAGTAATCAGCTTACAACCACATGAATACGGGAGTTAGAACAACGTTTGAATCAGAATCGAGGCTACTTATTTAAGGCGGAAAGGCATTACATATCGAAATAAAAATTAATGATATAATACAGCAACTTAAAAGCAGAAGGTTATCAGAAGGCTAGCAGAGGAAGTATTACGTAAAGTGAATATACAAGTTTAAAACATCAATGCACTACGTAAATAAGAACTGACTATGCAAACCTTAAAGAGCTACTTTCTATTACTATTAAATATTTCTACTATTGTTTTCCTTGCCTATGTCTCGCAATCCGGCTTTTTAACGTCATTTGTACTAGCAGCCTTTATTACATTTTGCATGATTGCCATTCCTTTTCTGGCTGCTCACGCAGCTAAGCAATACCTAACGCTTTCCATAAAGCCAGGTTATGGAAGGGGCTAATTAGCTTCATATTTAGGTAACCTGTAAGCCCTCACCTAGCCTTCGATAATTGTAAACAATATAACTTACAAAACTTCTATAAACCAAGTCATAACATTGGCTTACACTCAGAACAACCTCAATATTGGGTAATTTACCACCTTGGATAATATGCTTGCCACAGAGGTTTATTTTCTTACCGTAAATTTATCTTTTTCTAACAAAACCTCTGAGAAAAAAGTTTTCGCCAACACTTTTTAACATAAATAAATTCATAATTAACAACAAGTTATAATCAGAAGGTTACCAGAAGGTTAATAAACACGACGCCAATTAAAGTATTGACATGCACAGCCATAATTTTGCACAAACAAAGCGGGTTATAAACAACATGTCAAACGGTAATGAGCAAGATAACACTAAGAGCAACCCTTTGAGCGATCCATCAATACGCGATGCAAACGAATCAAGGAGTTTTGAACATGCACCTATCTCTTTTGTGAAAAACTTACCGCATTCCAATGAATGTGATCAGCTTGCGATGTTATGCAATATGATCAACTTCATTACAGAAGGCATTTTCATCATTAACGATGAAGGTGTTATTGAGATGGTTAACGCTTATGCAGCTAAAATGTTTGGTGCCCCCAAAGAAGCTTTGATCGGACGTAAATGGTCAGACTTTCTAAATGATCAGCATCGCGATGAGTATGATGAGCTATTCAAAGGATTAAAAGCGAGCCAAGAGGCCAACTTAAGTCATGGACCAAAAGAAATCTCCTTAAATTGTGCTGACGGTACATCATTGGCAGCGGACCTATCCTTGTCTTGTTTACCCTATCTAAAAACAAAAGTGAACCCGCTCTTTATCGGAATTTTGCACAATCTGACCAGTCATAAAGCGGAGTATAATAAGCTACGCAGGCAGGCCCGCACCGATCGCTTAACCGGTTTAGCCAATAGGCATGCCTTTGAAGAGTCATTGCATGACAGTTGGTTAGAGTGCGTCACTAACAGCCAACCCATTAGTATGCTGATGATAGATATTGATTACTTTAAACAGTTTAATGATCGGCACGGCCATGTGAATGGTGACAAATGTATAAAGAAGGTTGGTGCAGCCATTAATGCTTGTGTTCCGTCGCGAGATTGCTTAACAGCACGTTATGGTGGTGAAGAATTTGCCATGATACTACCTCGTTGCAATGCCAGCGTTGCAGAAGCGATAGCAAAACAAATACAAAAGCAGATAGCATCCCTATCTTTCGTTGACCAAGGACTAATGTCAGCGATTAAAGTTACCGTTAGTCAAGGCATTGCCTGTGAACAAAAAGGCCATTACAGCAAACCAGAATCATTACTTCGTCTGGCAGATGATGCCTTGTATAAAGCTAAGTCTAGCGGCCGAGACAGGATTAAGGTTAACGACAAACTATAGATTTAAAAAGTAATACCCACTCACCTTCGTGGCCCTTTTATAAGGGCCTTTTTTATCACAACCATTCCTGGTTACTTACTCTCAGATACGTACCTTACTTCGAGATAGAAGGCTCTTAGCGGCCTGGGATGAAAAATACATGTTTCTTCACTAGTAATGTTTTCAAGCCCTGCTGTTTAAAAAGTGTTTAGCAATCAAACAAGTAAACAGGAGCTCAACCCATGCCCAAGGCAGAGCCACCGCAGCCGTCGACAGGCGTGCTAACCCCATATTGATGCTGCCAAACCAAAAGAGAACAAAGAATAAAACCCAACTAAAGGTCGCCGAAACCAGTACTGCTTTGTAGGTATGTCCCATGACTTTTGCATGTAACCAATAAGCATAAATAACACTGAGGGTTAGCAGCAACATCCATAGGCTCCACCAGCCAAAAACGGCAGCACTCATGGGTGCGACATTCGGGACCACTGAAAAGTGTTCGCGTGTTTCAGGCATCACAAATGCAAAGTAACGCACCACTTCAGAAAGAGTTAACCACAATCCGCTCCAAACAAAAGTTGCCAAAGCAGGGGACTTGTTGAGGCTTTTCATTTTAATCAATACCTCTAGTCAGTGGTATTGATGCCAAAGCCTGATCAGCAATCACCTTTAATCGACCACTATCGCGTGTTAATCGACCAACAACACATAAACCTTGGTAACAGGAGGTTAAATGCAATGCTAGCTTTTCAACATCGACTTCAGAATAAATTACACCTGACATTTTCGCTTCATTAAGGCGTTTTGCAAAAGCGTCTTCTATCATCTCTATGCCAGCAGTCACATGGCTTTGAATATCTTTATCGCTGTCACTCAATTCCGTGGCGGTATTCGTTAGCATACACCCGATGAGTTGATCTGGTTCAAAGTTGAGGTAAGTCGTTCTAAAAAAGTCTTCTATACCTTGTATTGGGTGACCTTGATTAAGCACTGAGCTAATGCGCACACCAACCATCTTTTCTCGGTAATGCTCTATCACAGCCAAAAACAGGCCTTTTTTACTTTTAAAACTGTTGTAGATACTGCCCGGCTTTAAGGAAGTCGCTTTTTCTAGATCAAGCATGGAAGTTGCTTGATACCCCTTATTCCAAAAAACAGCCATGGCCGCATCAAGCACCCCACTTTGTTCAAATTCTCTATGACGTGCCATAACCCACTCTTTTCATTAATTCGAAACAATGATATTGTTTTTTGAGTAATCATTCAAGAATGGGATTTACTATGGTAAAAACACTCTCACACTTTATGGATACAGATGGTTTTGCTGGTATCTATTCTGCCACGAAAGGAACACTGCGGTGCACTGCAATAAAACTTGCTGACGGTTCACTATGCCTGTTTAGCCCAGTGCTTGGATTGACCGAGCAAGTTATAGAAAAGCTTGCATTACTAGGCGATGTCTCTTTCATACTCGCACCCAATCACTATCACAACAAAGGGGTCGCTGAGTACGCCGATGCTTTTCCAAAAGCAGCTCTTGTAGCCCCTGGACCAGCTATTCCTAGAATAGAGAAAGTTACCGGGATCAGCTTCCAAACACTAACAGCACTTGAAGAGAAACTCCCCAATAATATCTCAATTATTCATACGCAAGGCTTAAAAACAGGTGAAGTCTGGCTTAAGGTCGAGAACGAAAATAAAAACGCATGGGTTGTGGTTGATGCTTTCTGTACGATGAAAGACAATGCAAAAAAAACAGAGTCAGATACACCACAAATATTGGGTACTTTTCCAAAAATGGGGGTGCAGGATCGTAAGCTTTACCTTCCTTGGGCACTTGAACAAATCACGCAAGATCAACCATCATTAATTTTGCCTTGCCATGGTTCTACGATAAAGTCAGCCCACCTACCCGCAAAGCTAACAGTACTTATGAATGAGACTTTTAGCGACTGAGCCTTTTAAGAGAAAATCATGACACCAAGAGAGATAGCCAACCAACAACTTGTTGCTTATAACAATCACGATTTAGATGCCTATTGCGCCCTTTTTCATGAAGATGCCACACTGATTGACTTACCATCATCAAATATCGTTGCAGAAGGTATAGAGCAAATAAGGGCGATGTATCAAACACGCTTTGCAATCTCGGAGCTAACATGCAAAGTACACTCAACATCAGACATAGCAGACTTTGCCATTGATCGAGAAACGGTTTATGGATTGCCTGACGGACCGGTTGATATCGTAGCAATGTATGAAGTCATCAACGGCAAGATCCAACGTTTGTTCTTTATCCGCGGTTAGAGACCCTCCCACAACTTACGACAACATTCTCGAAAGAAATCGCTTGTGGGACCGACTTCAGTCGGGAAGGGTGAGTTATTCCTGACTCATGCTCAGGCAACACTAAAAGCGCTGCCATGACCAAAATAGAGCAATAGCCGCAATTACAGCTGAAACCGCATTCACCCCTAAAGTTCTGTACCAATTCGTTTTGCGGCATACCAATAAAATAGGCACAACAACAAAGAGTATCGCTAACTGGCCTATCTCAACACCAAGGTTAAAGGCGAGTACAGACAAAACAGTATGATTGGGATCTAACCCTAAGTCGCCTAAAACACTGGCAAAACCCATTCCGTGTAGTAAACCAAAGGCAAAAGTTATCCACCCCAGCCGCAGAACAATTGGCCAAATATTATTTAAGGCACTCAAAAGAACTGATACAGCAATCCCTAATTCAATCAGACGAATATCACCACCAATCCAATCTAATGCTGTCGCTGTTAACGTCACTGAGTGCGCTAGCGTAAAGGCCGTTACTACCCAAATAGTATCTTTCATAACACCCGATACGCTCTCGTGAGCTTGCCATTGTCCGCTTTTTCGAACGAGTACACTGGTTAATAAGAGCGTTATTAAAAATAGGATATGATCCAAGCCTAACCAGATATGGATCATGCCTTGGTAGACATAAGTGATGAAAGTATCAAGAGATGACGATACTTCAGACGTAAATGTCACACTTTTCTCATCAGCACTAATAACGCCACTTTCAAAGACATCAAGGTGCATAAAGTTAATCAGTAACTTATGATCCTTATCTTGATCAAAAAGGCCTGTGTATCCTATAACCAATTGGCTTTTGTCTTCACATGCAGCAACGAAGTCGATGACGGCGTAACCTTCATTTAAATGGCGTTCTGTTTGTAACTGATTTAACCAAGTCACATTACAAAGCGTATTTATATCAGATACATTGAGATGACTAGCAGCATAATCGAGAATAATATCTTGCTGTGCCTTCACTTCTCCCCAAGTAAGCTCTCCGTTTTTGTCCGCATCTAAACTCAAAGCGAGATCAAGATCGAACCAGCGTAATTGAAGCTGTCCGTTAACGTCTTCCGCGGCCTTATTTAAGGTTAAATACCCTGTACTTAACTGATGCGCTTGTGCTTGTCCTTGCCATACAAACAATGTCGTAACGATAAAAAGTAAGTTCGTCCATCGCATTATCATTACTCCTCACCAACCATAGCATTCGCCCGCTCTAGAAGCTGTTTATCTTCATATAACTTGGCGCGTTGCCAATTCACATCTGCCCAATACTTCGCTTTCTCAGCATTGGGTTTGATATCGATAAAATAGCGCGCTAAATCAGCCGCGTGATAGAAATCTTGGCGCTGGATTCGCAACGCTATTTGTTTTTCTAAGGGGATAAGCCACCGTGCAGAGCCCAATTGTTTTTCAGCAGTAACCACGCGTAAAAGGAGCGCATCATCATAAGTATCATTCGCCCTAAGAATAATACTAAGCTCGTCAAATAGTGCCTGATACTCACCCTTTGCTAGCATAATATCGGCCCAAAGTACGACTAAGCTTAATGGTGCCCGTTCAAGAGACACATATGACAGCCATTCTAACGCCTTTGATACATCTCCCAATCGTAAGCTTTGCTCAGCAAGAATTTGGCTTAACCAAACCGCTACTGTATCGCCTTTGGTAATACGGGCTGTCGCTATTCTAGACAAAATATCATAGCTTTTTTGCAAATCACCGTTATACCCACCGACTTCCATCAAACAGGCGGTCAAGACAAGAGGGTCAGACAAACCAGCAATTGCTTTACAGGCTTGTTGTGCTTTTTCATAGCGGCTTTGTGTTAAATATATATTAGCTTTTAGCAGCCAAGCATTTTGGTTTTTAGGATCCACCTCCAATAGTTTGCCTAAATTCTCAAGTGCTAAATCAAACTCATGCTCATATTGTTGAACCCTAGCCAGTTGATATAGGTACAAAGGATTCTGGTGTAAGCTTTCATTAGCGCCACTAAGCAACGCGTAGGCCCGACCATAGTGCTTGTTTGATTGTCCTGGATACTGACCTTGTTCTATATGCCATGCAGCTTTTCTTAACACGCCGCCTCGCTCATGTGATTCTTCATCAACATCCCATTCAGCAACGACAAAAGTATCTTTTTTGGGTGTAAAGGGGTCGGCTAAAACCAGTCCGCTATTTATCGCTAGCAAACAAGTGACAACACCCAATAATTTACTAAATAGCATAATTTACTCGCTGTTTAACTATCATTATTACCGCCTGAAAATGGCCGAGTATAAGAGAGCAAATATTACGACTTGTCAACAGAACATCGCAATTGTTATGCGATTGTTTTTTGTGACAAAAAAGTGATTTTTTTACCCAAGATTAAATGAACCTAATCTCCAATATGCCGTATCTCACACTTTATACCTCACTCGTTCAACGACTCAAATAAGAGAGCACAACCTATGAAATCCTTTAGCAAGATTGCTAAGTCTGTCGCTTTAGGCATAACACTCGGAACAGTGACTATGTCTTCAGCACTCGCATCAAGTCACCGTGAAGCGCCTTTCATCAGCAAGTATCCTCAGCTTGATGCGACTGACTTCTATATGTTCAATAGTTACGAGAGTGGGCGCGAGGGATTCGTTACTATCCTAGCAAATTATAACCCTGTTCAAGCAGCATACGGCGGCCCGAACTACTTCCCTCTAGACAACGCAGGGTTATATGAAATTCATATTGATAATGACGGCGATGCACAAGAAGACATTACGTTCCAGTTTCGTTTCCAAAACGGTGAGCCAGGTGCTGGTACAGTCAATCTTCCAATTGGTGAAGGGGAAAACCAGTTAACAGTTCCTGTACCATTAAGAAATGTCGGTGTCTTATCTGCAGATTCTGAAGCAGGTCTGAACTTCGTTGAGCAATACACCATGACGATGGTAACTGGAGACAGGCGTACAGGCGATTCAGCAAACGTCACTAATGCCGCAGACAATACAACATCATTCAGAAAGCCATTTGACTACTCCGGCGAAAAAACATTTGGTGGCCCAGGTAACTACACTGCTTATGCAAACAGCTTTATCCACGACGCAAATATTCCTGGATGTGAAACACCTGGGCGTGTTTTCGTTGGTCAACGACTTGAAGGTTTCAAAATTGCTTTAGGCGAAGTATTCGACTTGGTTAACTTTGTACCTATCGAAGGCGACAGTGCACCGGGAGCGGGTGACGGTAATGGCTTCCCCGGAGGCGTCACCCAAGATCCAGAACGTAATATACTCGCGCGTAACAACGTAACCACTATTGCGATAGAAGTACCTACTTCTTGTATCATCGGTGACGGCAACGGTGTTGTCGGTGGCTGGACAACATCAAGTTTACGCCAAGGTGGCGTGCTTAACCCAAATCCAACACTTGCAAGACCGGAAGAAGGTATCGGTGCATTTACGCAGATCTCCCGTTTAGGCAACATTTTAGTTAACGAGCTCGTTATTGGTTTCCCAGACAAAGACAGATTTAATGCAAGTATTCCAAGTAACGATGGTCAATTCCTTGAGTATGTCACTCATCCTGTTTTACCCGCCATTGTTGACTCATTGTTTAATGGGCCGGTTAATCAAACATTAGGTACAGAAATAGCAAACTTGGCACCATCAAATATCCCTCGCCAAGACTTAGTTACAGGCTTCCTAACAGGATTCCCTGGTGTTAACCAACTAGCTACTGTTACACCATCAGAGATGTTAAGGCTTAATACCGCTATACCTGCGATACCACGCGAAAATCAGAGCCCTTTTGGTGTTGTCGGTGGTGATGTTGCAGGTTTCCCTAATGGCCGTAGACCGGGTGACGACGCTGTAGATATTGCATTACGAGTTGTTATGGGCGCTTTGTGTCATGACGTACCACTCGGTGAAGAAGGCGCTGGCATTAACCTTGGTCTTTGTGCGCCAGAAGATGCGCCTGTAGGTAACGTACCTCTTACTGACGGTGCACCTATCTCAGCGTCTGATTTTAATCAAACATTCCCTTATTTGCTCACGCCTTACCCTGGATCACCCACCAATGCACCGATCCCAACACCAGAAAATTAAGAGGACGTGATGATGAATAATCAATCAAAACTAATAGTGGCAACGCTATTTACAGTGGGCTTGTCAGCATGTGGCAGTGACAACGGAGGAGAGGTCGTCATCATCCCACCGCCGCTTCTTCCTGATACAACATCCCCTGTTGTAACGGTTAACGATCAGTCGGTAGATGCGAATAGCGCAGGCAATGTGTTATCGCTCACTGTAACTGACAATATATCAGCTGCAGAACAGCTGACGGTGATGGCTGTCTCATCACAACAAGATATAGTGTCAGACGCTAACCTTGTTATCAGTAATGATGATGGCGGCTTGTCATTAACAGTAACACCACAGTTAGATATTGCAGGCGATGCAATGATTACGATAACCGCGACAGACGAGGCGCAAAACAGTACATCTGAAACCTTCTTACTAAGTGTATTAGTCAATCAAATTGGCGCCACAGATCTAGCGAACCAGCTAGCGAGTGTTGATGAAAATGGGCAACCGATTTTGATCAATGCTATAGAAATTCAAGGAAACCCTGACGAAGTAGATTTCAGTAATCTTTTCACTGATCAGTAATATCCAATCAAAACTGACTTTCCTTAGAAAGTCAGCTCTAGTTATCTTTTATCCTGTGTTGAGATAGCTTGGGTTGACTTTCGCTATTAACATCACAAACAATCCCACCTCAATTCATCAATAACCGTCAAATTATTATGCGTGCTCAATGTATCGCCTTATTCTGTTTAATAATAAATACCGCTCCTATAATCGTACTTGCTGATGAGCCCAGTCCTGCCGAATCAATGGCATCATTCTGTAAAAACTTACCTCGTCCAGAATACGCTGATTTGGAGCGTGTTGATATTGAGCATGATTGGTTTGAAGTGTATCAACTCGCCGATGGAGTGAAAGCTATCTACGAGCCACATCAGTGGCAGGAAGTCATTTCTTATTTAATTGAAGGTGACGATTCTGCACTGCTATTCGATACAGGAAATGGTATTGCAGATATTCATGCATTGGCGACACGCTTAACCCAAAAGCCGATTGCCGTACTGAATTCGCACTCTCATTATGACCATGTGGGCGGCAACTATGCGTTTGACAAAATATACGGACTCAACACCGATTTCACTGCATCTAGACAAACAGGACAACCTAACAGCGATATAGGCATTGAAGTCTCTGAACAAGCCTTATGTAAAAAACTTCCTGCCGGCGTGACCCCTCAAAATCATATTGGTAGGCCTTATACAATCACACATAAAGTCGCTAATGGTGCCATTATTGGCCTTGGCAACCGAACGCTTGAGATTCTGCATATTCCCGGACATACGCCTGATGCCATCGCCCTACTTGATCGCAAAGCAGGCCTTATGTGGACAGGCGATAGCTTTTACCTGGGGCCCATCTGGCTGTATGCACCAGAGACTAACTTAAGCCATTACAGAGACTCACTTGAAAAGCTTGTCAATGAAGTTCCTAACCTAAAGGCACTATTACCTGCACACAATACACCCTGGGTTGACCCCAAAATTCTAATAAGCGTCGAAGGGGCTTTTGATGCGATGTTAGATGGCAAAGCCACTGTAGATAAGAGTGACGAAGGAACAGCCATATATACTTTTTCTAAAAGCAGTGGATTCTCATTTTTAATGCGCGATGAACCGCTACCCTACGTACCAGATAAACGCTAGTCCAATAACCTGTAGGGACTATCATTTACCTCTTCGATGCTTATATTGGGTTTTACAGTGGCTGCGAACAATTCCTTCAGGCCTTAACTTCAGATGCTTGGTGGCTCTACCTACCATGCGCTTTCGCCACACTCTAAAAGCACCTGACTTCATTTCACGCCGCATTAGCTCGACCACTTGAGGTTCTTTCAATCCGAACAAGCGCTCTATAGCCTCAAAAGGCGTTCTATCTTCCCAAGCCATTTCAACAATGCGAGAACATTCTGCTATCGAAAAACTATGTTTATTTTTTTTCATGCCCGTTTTACAAGCCAGCTTACTAAAAAGATCAGTTGAATGTGTTGATCGGAACATGCTTTACCAGCGTATTTAGGGTACCAATGACGACACTTTATGTTGGATCAAGCCCTGTCAAAACCACCGCAATTTAAAAGACCTAGTATGTTTTACACGCTATTGGAGCCAAGAGCAGCGATAGAATTTTTATCACTCGCATGGCATTTAGGAGAATTACGAAATGTTCCGAGAGGAAATGGCAGATCACTAATACTCGTTCCGGGATACAAAGCTGACGATCATTCAATGCGACCTCTAGGGTTTTATTTAACGCAAATTGGCTATGATGTTCACTATGCAAAACTCGGCCGAAACCAAGGCGACGTTGAGCTCGATATTGAAAGGCTAAAAGTACGCGTTCAAACCTTGTCTTCAGAACTATGCGATATTCCAATCACCTTGATTGGATGGAGCTTAGGCGGACTGTTAGCACGCGAAGTTACTCGTATACTACCCAAAATTGTTGATGAAGTTATTACCTTTGGTACGCCCATTGTGGGCGGCCCTAAATTTACTGTAATAGGTCAACGCTTCATCGAGCAAAAACAACTCGACATGGAGGCGCTAGAACAAGATATTCATGAACGAAATACTTTAGGTTTTGAGCAACCCATAACATCTATATACAGTAAAACTGATGGTATCGTTAGTTGGCGAGCGTCAATAGATCGCTATAATAGCCAAGCCAAAAATGTCGAAGTTACTGGCCCGCACCTAGGGTTGGGGCTTAACCCCGACGTATGGAAGCTCGTTGCATACACACTGGCCGAATCAAGCGCCAATTTAAACGTATAGGGCCGTATGCTAAAACCCAAAGCAACAATTCAACGCGGTATCTACTGGTTTAAGCACGACCTGAGACTCACTGACAATCGTGCATTATCAACTCTCTGTGAACAGGTAGACGCACTACTTTGTGTCTTCATTATCGATCCACGTTGGTTTAAAGCGTCACATTTTCAGTCCTCGCATATGGGTCAACATCGTTGGCAATTTATAAAACAAAGTTTACATACTCTACACCTATCGTTAGCCACTCGTGGACAGCGTTTGGTTGTGCTTAAAGGCGAGCCACTAGCTTTAATGCGTAGCCTGATTCAAGAAGTTCAACCTTATGCGATTGGCAGTCAGCAGCACCCTGGCGTATATGAGCAGCAGCAATGGCAAAAGCTCCAAATGCTTGAACCCCATTACAAATGGATAACGTCAAATGAACACTGGTTGTTTGAGGAACACCAGTTGCCTTTTACTATTTCTCAATTGCCTAAGCACTTCACACCATTCAGAAAAAAAGTAGAGCCCCTGACAGGCATTGAACCCATCCAAGCACCTCAAAAGCTGCCCAACCCAATAAAACTGAGCAAGCACTGGCAGCTTGAACTTATTGTGGATTCCACACAGCCCACCTCGCCTTTTGCTGGTGGTGAAATTGCCGCACAAAAACACCTTAACCATTACTTGTTTGAGACACATCATGTTGAACATTATAAACAAACTCGCAATAACTTGGATGGTTGGTCCAACTCCAGCAAATTGTCCGCATGGTTGGCGAATGGCAGCCTATCAGCGAGGCAGGTTATTCATCAATTAAAAACGTATGAAGTCGAACATGGTGAAAATGAATCAACCCATTGGCTCTACTTTGAGTTACTCTGGCGCGAATACTTTCAATGGTATTTGCTGAGCAATCAGTCCAACCTATTTAGGTTTGAAGGTGTTCAAGATAAACGGCCATTAACAACCTTTATGCCCCAACGGTTTAAACGTTGGTGCGATGGCGAAACGCCATACCCCATTGTCAATGCATGCATGAAACAATTAAACCAAACGGGTTATATGTCTAATCGAGGACGCCAGCTAGTTGCTAGTTGCTTCGTACATGAACTAGGGTTAGATTGGCGATTCGGTGCAGCTTACTTCGAACAACAACTCATTGATTTTGATGTCGCAGCTAACTGGAGTAACTGGCAATACTTGGCAGGCGTAGGCGCAGACCCTAGAGGTCACCGGCATTTCGATTTAGATAGACAAACCGAACAACATGACCCAAATAGAAAGTTTATAGATAAATGGGCCCCTCAAAGTAATAACCTTCCACTCGATCAGTTCGATGCGGTGGATTGGCCCATTGTCTAAGCCCAACGTAAGCATTGTTTGGCTAAAACGCGACCTTCGCTTGCGAGATCACGAGCCGCTATCAAATGCTTCACAAAGCCAATATCCTATATTATTACTTTATATGGTTGAGCCCATATTAGTTGAGGATCCCCATTACGATTTACGTCACTGGCGTTTTATTTGGCAATCTATAGAAGATTTAAATCAGCAACTTGAGAAATACAGTGCAAGCGTTCTCGTGCTGTTCGAGGATGCCATATCAGCCTTACAAAAACTGATGACATTCGTAGATATCAAGCAGGTTTTTAGTACCCAAGAAGTCGGTATAGCTTGTACTTTTGAACGCGATAAAGCCGTTGCATCTTTTTTACAGCAACAAAAAATTCCTTGGTTTGAATCACCTTACGGCGCGGTAATACGAGGTTTAAAGCAGCGAAGCAATTGGGAAAAAGATTGGAAGCTACGCATGAAAGCGCCATGTAGGGATGTTGATTTAGAAAGAACTGAGTGGTTGAAGCCTCGTTATTACCAACCAATAGATCAATCCAACATTGTGCCCAATGCCTGGCTTGAGGTTAATAAAGCCTTTCAGTTAGGTGGTGAAAAACGTGCATGGTACACGCTATATCACTTTTTCGAGGAACGCGGAAAAGACTACGCTTATTCACTCTCAAGCCCTACTAAAAGTCGGCTCGCATGCTCTAGACTATCCCCCTACCTGGCGTGGGGTAATATTAGCTTAAAGCAGGTCTATCAGTTTGTTCTGTCTCATTGGCAACAAAAAGGGTGGAGGCGCACATTAGTTGCATTTACGTCACGACTTCACTGGCACTGCCACTTTATTCAGAAATTTGAGAGCGAAATTGATATGCAATTTCGGCCTATGAATAGAGCCTATAATCACTACCAATATACACAGGGTGATGAGCGACTTAAGCGGCTTGATGCATGGAAAAGCGGCACAACAGGCTATCCCATTGTTGATGCCTGTATGCGAGCATTGCATCAAACAGGTTACCTTAACTTTCGCATGCGCTCTATGCTTGTTAGCTTCTTGTGTCACCACCTCGACTTAGATTGGCGAGACGGCGTAAAGCACTTAGCAAGATTATTTTTAGATTTCGAACCGGGAATACACTACCCACAATTTCAAATGCAGGCAGGTGTTACTGGTATCAACATTATTCGCTTATACAACCCAGTTAAGCAATCTCAAGAAAAAGATCCCAATGGTGAGTTTATACGACGCTTTATTCCCGAATTGAGTGCGGTGCCCAATGAATTGATACATACACCATGGCTAATGACGCCAATGGAACAACAAATCTATGATGTCATACTGGGAGACACTTACCCAGAGCCAATCATCGACTTAGATGAAAGCGCCAAATTTGCCCGTGATAAGCTTTGGTCCTTCAAAAAGAGAGACGATGTAAGAGCGGAAGGTAAACGCGTTCTAGCCCAACATACGGTATTAAACAGACCAAGAAGGCGATAACAATACTATATAAGAACCCTTCGTTAGCATTGCAAAATCTGTTTTCACTTTTTTGAAGAAACAACTAAACCTTCAGGTAAAGTCACAAAAATAGAATGCCTGACTTCATTGTTAAGTGCTTTACTGCAATGACCTTGCCCATGCGTGTCTTCGAGCAATAGAATATCACCACTACCGAATATACGGGTTTCGCCATTAGATACGGTAAACTCAGCGCTACCTTTCATAATGAATAACAACTGGCGTGCAGGCGCAGGGTGCCACTTGAAATCATAGTCAGCGGGTGTTTCCCGAAAAATCACATCACCTGCCTCGAACTTTTTGGAAAGCAGGCCGATAGGGCCACCATCAGCTAAGGGCATATCGATTTCATCAAAAACACTTAGCCCTTGATCATCTGCATAAATTCTTGGAATTATCACTATTATTCCCTTATAGAATCAATTGAAGAAGCATACGAAGCCCGGTGAACAAGAGCACAAAGGCGAAGATTTTCTTCAGTTTCTGTGCGTCAATTTTACTCGCAATTCGCGCTCCGACTGGCGCAAAAGTAACCGTTAAAGGCACAATACAGATAAAACCAACGAGGTTTACCAAGCCAAAAGTACCAACCGGTGCATCCGAAGGTGTTACACCAATGATAAGCATGCTGATCGCCGCTGGTAACGAAATAATCAAACCCACTGCCGCCGCTGTGCCTACTGCACGATGAGCAGGATAGCTACAAAAAGTGAGCATGGGGATCGTCAGTGTGCCCCCTCCAATACCGACGAGCGAACTAAACAAACCAACACTTCCACCCATGGCAGCCTGTCCGCCTTTGCCCGGCAGCGAATCAAACCAAGGCTTTTTGCGTCCCAAGATCATATTGAGTGCTGACAACATCGCAATAGTACCGAATAGTGTGGTTAGCATTTGTCCATTAACACGTGTCACTAACCAACTCCCTAGCAATACGCCAAGCAAGATAAATACCCCCCAACTTTTGAGAAGTTCAAAATCTACATTGCCTTTCTGGTTATGCGCACGAATCGAACTGATAGAAGTCGGCACTATAGTGGCTAGCGATGTTGCCGTGGCGATAACCATCGCTGAATCAGCTGAGACACCAAAACTTTGAAACAGGAAATACAAAATCGGGACAATGACAATACCGCCACCAACACCTAACAGCCCAGCTAACAGGCCAGCAACAATACCCGTGCCTATCAGCGCAAATAAGGATGGTAAATTATTCAGTAACAATTCCATCAATCTTCCTCTGTGGTGGCAGTATCTGCGAATGCTTTACCATCACTTCTAGGGTCTGTCCCTGCTGAGATCTCACCAGATTCGCTAAGTACAATAGCACCAGCATGTCCCATCAATTCGTTACAAGGCTCAACGACAGCAACATCGTGGCCTAGAGCTTGTAAATCACTGCCCATTTCATCTGCCAAGTCACTTTCAACTTTTAGGTTATGCGATTCATCACCCCAGGTTCTGCCTAATAACCAGCGACCTTTGGCAATAGATTCTACTAGTGGATTATTTTCATACACAAACCGGCTGAAAATAGCGGCTTGAGTCTGTGGTTGCCCTTCACCTCCCATAGTGCCATAAACCATGCGGCGACCATCGCTAAGCTCAGCAAAGGCTGGATTTAGTGTATGGAATGGCTGTAAGCCAGGCTTTAGTTGTTGCAAGTCATTTTCTCTTAACGTGAATGAGGTGCCTCTGTTATTCCAGACAATACCCGTTGAAGGGCTGACAACACCACTACCAAACTCCCAATACAAACTCTGGATATAACTCACCATGCGACCTTCGCTATCACAAGCGCCCATCCAAATAGTATCACCTTGTTTGGCCTCATGCGGCCAAGGTAAGGCTTTGGACA